>NZ_JBFUIN010000485.1:0-2409 GCF_056401855.1 Bacillus sp. P4_D3 | reverse complement strand
TATAGAAAATAGACTAGCTTTCATAAAAATTATTCACTAATACAGTACCCTTTTTTATCCAAAATATACAAAAGAGCCATCCTGTTGATGGCTCTTATTTCTCTACTCTATGATGAAAAGGACATTTACCTTTAATCGGCTCAATATCATCCCCTATGAAATATTGTTTCCATTCACGATGATTAGGATCGCCGTAGTGACTAATGTTAGGGTGTTTCGGCAACTGATCCCACTTTTCAACTCGTTCACGGACCATTTGTCTTGAATACGACCCTTTAGGACGATCTCCTTCTAAGCCATCGAAAATAGTTCGTGGCTGGAATCCAATAACGAGAGAATTTCCTAAATGCCTAGTCTTTCGCTGTTTATAAGCTGGCGCATTCCCAAATGCAAATATTGGTTCACCACCAAATGAAAATTCCCATAAATAATGCTCTGGATTTTTCGGGATTTGCTTTGGCCATAATTGATTATCTTGTTCATGTAAATATTGTAGTACTTTCCAAAAATAATCTCGATAATATTCGATTGATTTTTCTTCACATTCCGGTTCCACAAAAAGAAAAAAGCCCCTTCTTACAATCGGCCGCTCTCTCATTAACTCTAAAAAAGATAACATTGTATTGGGTAAATGCCCCCAATCATTATGAGAGAGAAATGAATAACGAAGTTCATTCTTTTTCAAAGCCGTTAAACCGAAATAACACGGAAAAGTTGGTTCTAACACGACACTCGAAAAATTTTGAAATTCTTTTGCAACCCAATTCGGTATGTCGCCTCTATTTTTCATTCCTTCATTATCTAATAAATAAGACTCATCCATTCTTTCACCTCATTATGTACAGCATTCACTTAAGAATATTACATACTCGGCTTGTCCTATACCTTTTTAAAAATACAAAGATTTCAAAGCGCTTACTTGACTAAATTCTACCAATTCGTGTATATTTAAATTAATCATTTAGCAGAATATTCGAGAAAATAGCATTTTTTATTTATATTATTTTTTAAAATGAATTTAACTAAATGAAAAAAGGAATCGTTTTTAGGAGGAATTGTGACATGCAAGGAAAAGTAAAATGGTTTAACAATGAAAAAGGTTTTGGATTTATCGAAATGGAAGGCTCTGAAGATGTATTCGTACATTTCTCTGCTATTCAAAGCGACGGCTACAAGGCTTTAGAGGAAGGTCAAGAAGTATCTTTCGACATTACTGAAGGAAACCGTGGACCTCAAGCTGCTAACGTAGCAAAACTTTAATCCCACATATGACAGGAGGTTACCTTACTTGGTAACCTCCTTTGTTATTCCTTTGTATATTTCCGTTTTACAGAGCAAAAACTATGTGAAATGCGCAAAATCCAAAGGAGGCAATAACAATGGGGTCACATGTAAATGATTTTGAAGAAGTAAAATTCCGTGTAGAAACTGCACAAAAAATGGTAGGTTCTGCAACAATTTCAATGGATCCAGACACATTAGAGCATGCCACTACTGCAGTAGAATCGGCTCGTTCTCAGCTTGAAGTCATGAAATCCGTTGCAACAGATTTAGATGAGCCATTTCTAATGAATGAAGAAAAAAAATTAAGTAAATGCGAGCATCAATTACACGAAGCGAAGCACTAAAAAAACATCCAGAGAAAATTCTCTGGATGTTTTTTATGACAATTGCTCCCCATACTTTTTCAACTTCTCTCCAACCGTACATTGCCGTATACAAAAAGAATGGGCATAGTATTTACTATGATTTTTCCGATTATGTTCCTGCAGGAAACACCCTCCGCAATACGTTTCTAATAAGTCATTTACCTCTGTAATGAGTTGCTTCTTCTTCACGTGTGCACCTCTCTATTCGGTTATTTCTTTATGACTATCAATTGTCGTCCCTTCTAATGCTTGCGCTGCTAATTGATGTGCCTCTTTATTTTGTTTTCTAGATATCGGTTCACAAACAAGTTTTAATTTCATTTGCTTCGCTTTTTGTTCAATTTGGTCTAAGTAATGATTTAAATGTTCATCATAGCAAGGCCATTCACCAGCTAATTGCTGCAGTACAACTTGAGAATCTCCACGAAGTGTAACCGCTTCATATTTAATTCCTAATTCTTCGAGTGTATTCACCCCGTATAATAATGCTGCATACTCCGCTTCGTTATTATCATATATGCCTTCTATGTATGCATTGCGACGAATTCGGTAATTTGTATTTCCTTTTTTATAGTATACACATATACCCACCCCAGCTTCTTTCGTCTGTACATCATAACCACCATCAAAATAAACTTGAATTTCTTGCGGATCTTCCTCCACTTGCTTACTCAGTTTTTTCATTTCTTTTAATGACCATTCCGCGTCCATTTCATCGTAAAATMAAAGTTCTTTCGCCCTTCCTGTTTTCTCAAAATCC
>NZ_JBFUIN010000484.1:0-2410 GCF_056401855.1 Bacillus sp. P4_D3 | reverse complement strand
ATCCATTTGGTATATTATTATCGGCTTTACTGTTCGGTGGTTTGAAAAGTGCAGCCCCACAAATGAATTTTGAAGCAGATGTACCTTCTGAGTTAATTAATGTTATTATCGCATGTATTATTTTCTTTGTTGCTTGCAGTTATGTTTTACGCTGGGCACTTACACGCATGAGCAAGGAGGGAAAATAAATGAGCTTTTTAGATGTTTTAGCCATTCTTGTGACTGGTACGTTATATACGGCAGCGCCACTTATTTTTACGGCGTTAGGTGGAGTGTTCAGTGAACGTTCTGGAGTTGTAAATATAGCATTAGAAGGTTTAATGTTATTTGGTGCATTTACTGGTATCGTTACAACGTTATTAATGGGTGATACGTGGGGAGCAATGACTCCTTGGATTGCACTATTATTTGCAGCTATTGGTAGTGGGTTATTTGCACTTCTTCACGCAGTAGCATCCATTACATTCCGCGCGGATCAAGTAGTAAGCGGGGTAGCGATTAACTTTTTGGCCCTCGGTTTAACAGTATTTGCGATTAAGAAAATCTTTRGTAAAGGACAGACTGATTTTATTCAATACCGAATTGAAAAAATCGATGTTCCAGGACTTTCGGATATTCCGGTAATCGGGAAAATCTTTTTCTCAAATGTACCGTTAACATCGTATATTGCTATTATTTTAGCTTTTGTTGTTTGGTACATTATTTATAAAACGCCGTTCGGTCTTCGTCTTCGTGCTGTTGGTGAACATCCAATGGCAGCAGATACGATGGGGATTAATGTATATAAAATGCGTTATATTGCAGTTTGTATATCTGGAATGTTTGCAGGAGTGGGTGGTGCGGTCTTCGCAATGTCGATTTCTGGTAACTTCTCAGGTGCTACAATTACTGGACAAGGTTTCTTGGCGCTAGCAGCTATGATCTTTGGTAAATGGAATCCACTTGGTGCTCTTGGAGCAGCGCTGTTCTTCGGATTTGCTCAATCACTTGGGATAACAGGTGGTACCATTCCTGTATTAAAAGAAATTCCAAGTGTATTCTTAACGATATTACCGTATGTATTTACAATATTAGCACTTGTTGGTTTTGTAGGACGATCTGAAGCTCCGAAAGCATTAGGAACGCCTTATGAAAAAGGAAAACGATGAGTATTTAGAAAGTATAAGAAAAGCTCGCACATTAGTGCGGGCTTTTTTACATAGAATATATTTAATACGGAATTTTACTATGTTCCTTACATATTAAAGTTTTTAGAAAGAATCAAATGTAAGCATAATAAGGAAGAAAAGTTGATTTTTTATTTCTAAAAACTGTATATTGAAGAGGAATATTCCTACATACGTAAAGGAGGGCTATTAATGAAACTAATGGAACAGCAACTGCATGAATTAGGTGGCTTGCGAGTACATATTATTCCGACTGATAAATTTAAAACAAATACCTTTGTATTTCGTTTTAAAGCACCTTTAAATGAGGAGACGGTGACAGAGCGTGCTCTATTGCCGTACGTATTGCAAAGTGCGACAGAAAAACTGCCTTCTGTAATTCGTCTTCGTCAATATTTAGAAGAATTATATGGATCTTCTTTAGCGGTAGATGTAAGTAAAAAAGGGGAAGACCATATCATCTCTATTTATGTAGACATTGCAAATGAAACATATTTACGCGATGCACCACCGTTATTTGAAAAGGCGCTTTCTATGTTATCTGATATTGTTTTACATCCAGCGACAGAAGGGGACGGTTTTCTATCTTCTATTGTAGAAAGTGAGAAACGAGCACTCTTGCAACGAATTGAAGCTACTTATGATGATAAAATGCGTTATGCAAACGAGCGTTTAATTGAAGAAATGTGCAAAGTAGAACCATATCGCTTAAGTGCAAATGGGAAAAAAGAGAGTGTTGCTTCTATTACAAATGAAAGTTTGTATCAATATTATCAAAAAGTGTTAGCTGAAGATGAAATGGATTTATATATCATTGGTGACATTTCAGAAGATGCTGTGGAGCTTATAAATAAGTATTTTTCGATTTCACCTCGCGCTAGGAAAGAAAGAAATGTACTTCTTCATAAACGAAATAATGAAGAAAAAGAAATTGTTGAAAAACAAGAACTAAAGCAAAGTAAATTAAATATCGGCTATCGCACATTCATTACGTATAAAGATGAAGATTATTTTGCATTACAATTGTTTAACGGATTATTTGGAGGGTTTTCTCATTCGAAGTTATTCGTAAATGTCCGTGAAAAAAATAGTTTAGCGTACTATGCAGCATCGAGATTTGAAAGTCATAAAGGTTTGCTCTTCGTTATGTCTGGGATTGAAGCGAAGAACTTTGAAAAAGCTGTTGAAATAATTAAAGAACAGATGAAAGCAATGCAAAGTGGTGATTTTTCAGAGGAAGAGAT
>NZ_JBFUIN010000483.1:0-2420 GCF_056401855.1 Bacillus sp. P4_D3 | reverse complement strand
GTATATTCGAAATAAAGTGAAACTTTATTTATTCCCCTTTAACGAAAAAAATAGCACTTAAAAAGTGCTATTCCGCTCGCCTTGCTGCTTGTTGAATTGGATCCCAAACGCTGTTATATGGTGGTGCGTAACTTAAATCAACATCTTCTAAATCGTGAATGCTCATTTTATTGAAAAGTGCCATTGCGATAACATCAATACGTTTATCTACACCTTCTTCTCCAATTACTTGTCCGCCTAATAATTGTTTCGTATCGGCGTGATATAGTAATTTCAAGTGAAGTGGCGAAGCACTCGGGTAATAGCCCGCCATATTTGTTGAATCTACTTTGACCGTCTTATACGGGATGTTTAGCCCTTTCGCTTCTTTTTCATTTAAGCCTGTTCTTGCAAGCGTCAGATTCATAAATTTAATAATGCCTGTACCTAACGTACCTTTAAACGCTCTTCGTTTATCAACCATATTGAGTCCAGCAAGTCGCCCTTGTTTATTTGCGGTCGTTCCAAGCGGGATATGGTCATGCATTTCCTTTATTACATGGTAATGCGTTGCACAATCCCCTGCTGCATATACGTCTTGTACATTCGTTTGCATATAAGCATTTACTTCAATTGCACCTTTAGGATTTTTACGTATATTTGTCCCTTCAAGAAAATCAGTATTTGACTGTACACCGACAGATACTAAAACGAGATCTGTTTTATACGTACCTTTATCTGTTTCAATTTGTTCGACTCTTTCTTTTCCTTTAAACGCTTTTACATTCTCATTTGTTAAAATTTCAATATTATGTTTATCTGCTTCTTTATGTATATATTCCGCCATATCGGCATCATAAATTGTGCCAATATGATCGTTTCGCTCAATCATTCTTACTTTTTTCCCTAGTTCTACAAATGTTTCTGCCATCTCTAGACCAATTGCACCGCCGCCAATAATCGTTACGTGCTCAACGCTATTTGTTTGTAATGTGTCTACTATACGCTCAGCATCCGGAATTGTTTTTAAAAGATGAACACCTTGTAAATCTTTACCTTCCCAATCCGGCATAACAGGGCGTACACCAGTCGCAATTAATAAACGGTCATATGAAAATTCAAATACATCTTTCGTCTTCGTATGTACTGCATATACAATTTTCTTTTCTGTATCTACTTTCGTTACTTCATGACGCACTTTCGCATCAATTCCATATTTATCACGAAACGTCTTTACATCGCGTGCAATTAACTTTTCAGTAGAGGCGATAACACCACTAATCACATACGGTAATCCGCACTGAGCGTATGAATAGATTTCACCTTTTTCTAACGTTACAACATTTGCAGTTTCATCGTTTCTAACAATTTGCATTGCTGCACTCATACCCGCTGCATCTCCGCCAATAATGACATAGTTCACTTTACCACTCCTTCTTTTTTACATACTCTTTACGATTTCCATATTTTATAGAAATAACACCTACTTCCATTGTAAAGAAAGAGAATTTAATCTACAAATTTGGTACACAAGACTATGTGTTACTAGGTATCCGTCGTGTCTTATAAACAAGATGTTTAATATGCTATAACAGTTATAATTGAAAGTAGGTGAAATATACATGTGCGCAGGCCTTCTCGCCCAGCTTCCAGAGGAACCGCAAGAACCGAAAGCCGCCCTGTCGCTTGACCAAGAATTTTCCATTAACGCAACACTTTATAGTGCTCGCGCTTGGTTATCTAATGATGAGACTTTCGCACAAACTATTTGGAAAGGCTCTCGCTTCGCTTCAGCATCACACGCTGGCAAATCCATCTTACCAATCGGTACTGTTAAAATTTTGAACTTATCTGATGATACAATAACAGTTACTGCATCATCAGAATCAGATGATGCCCTCAAAATAGTCGTACCGCCTCGTTCTGAAGGTGTTTTAACATCTAGTGCATTATCTGATGTGCAAGCTAGTACATCAGGAGGAGCAAGTAAAGTCACATTCCTCTTTCACATCTTTTTCTCAAGGGATCCCGGTCCATCTAAACAACCATAGAAAAGGTACAGTAATATACACTGTACCTTTTTCATGCACTCTATTCTCTTGATTTAATCAGTTCAACATTATAAGATTCCACACTCGTTAACGTTCCCGTAAAATACGGATTTTCTCTATACCAAGACTGTTTTGAAAAATACGCTTGCATATCTTTCGTTTGAAACATATGTCCATGCCTTGCGTATATTTCATTTCTAGCAATTTTCAACTGTTCTTTCGTTAAATATGTTAAGTCCGTACTTGTTAATTTTCGAATATCACTATCAGGGAAGATGAAACCATTATATACATAATGAGTAGTAGTTGGCGGAGTGACATTATAAACAACTGTTTTTTCTGCACTTTTCTTTTGGAATGGAAGATTATAAGCCGAAAGTCCCGTTACCG
>NZ_JBFUIN010000482.1:0-2424 GCF_056401855.1 Bacillus sp. P4_D3 | reverse complement strand
AATGCAACCATTGCACCTAAAAGTAATGCAATTAAAATGGGGGTATGTTTCATATTAGAAGTATCAACTTTGCCACTTGCAGGGCTCTTAGTTGTTATATTCATGTATTGATTCTCCTCCTGTTTTTTACTTAAAAATCTTTAAATACACCGGAACACATGTAATATAATATACATATATAGATTAAAAAGGGAGAATCAATTTAAAGCCATTGTATATTTAATCTACAAAAAAGGAGAATTGTAGATGAACGATAATGAAAAACAGCTTGATTTACGTATTAGACGTACACATAAATTACTTTGGGATTCCTTATTTGAATTAATGACGCAATCAAAACAAAAATATAGTTCCATCACGATTAACCAAATATGCGATCGCGCGATGGTACACCGAACAACATTTTACAAGCATTTTGAAGATAAAGATGCTTTATTAGCATTTGGATTTAAACGATATGGCGAGATGATTACTGAAATACCGCTTTTAGATCGATTAAGTAAACCATTTCAAGTGATGGAACAATTTCTTCACCATGAAGAAATCGGTAAAATATTAGAGGCGCAAATGTCTGATGAGCAATTTATTAGCCGTATACATTATTTAAGTCACGAAACGAGAAAACAAGAAACGGAAGCGTTAAATCAGCTGTGCAAAAATCATACGATGCCAAATGATTTAATCATTGAATTTTATTCAGGGGTAATCACATCATTAAGTGCGTGGTGGTTCCAAAACGGAAGAACAGTTTCTGCGGCAGAAATGGATAGGCACTTCCATCAACTCATTAATCGGGATATTTTTCAGTTTGAAAAGGAATAGTATTACAACTTTTAGATCATGTAATCAAATTGACCACAAAATAGGAATATGATATATTTTCCGTAGAATACTATATAAGTGTGACATCGAATAAAATGGCATATAATAAAAAGAAGAGATGCGCTAACATCTCTTCCCTAACTGCTACCGTATAGGGTGGTAGTTATTATAAGTTATTTCTTTTTACGAAACCCACCCTTTTGCTTCCTACGGCGCGGAGTGGGTTTTTTGTTGTCCTTATCCAGAAGTTGCTTCCGCAAAAAATACGCTGAAACTTCACGTACAGTCGCTTTCACAAACTCTTTTACAAGATCAAACAAAAACTCCATATTATCACCTCCTTTCCTTCCAAATAGAAAGAAGGGATAACCACCCACCCTCACAATATGCAGTTAAATATATTTTACCAAACGATTGTAAAGATATTATGTAAACAAAACAAATGAAATTTTACATAGAAAAAAGCCCATATGAAAATGGGCTTTTTGCATACTATTTATTCTCTTTTAACTTCTCTAACTCCCGCTGTACTTCTTCTTGCAAATTTTGATCTAACACTTCTTGCTGATTAGGAGACTTTAAATTATAAAAATAGTTACTAGCAGCCGTTTCTGCTTCTAGCTTTTGCACATACGATTCAATGCGCGCGAAGCCTTTCGCTGTACTTTCTGTATGGAACGAATCAATTGCTCTGTTGCTTTCTTTTATCGCTTGCGCCGCATTTAATCGCGAAACAAGAACTAGTTCTTTATATTGCAACTCTCCATATTTCTTTTGCAATTTGTCAATTTGTTCATAAAGCGTCGCTGTTTGCTCTTTTGTTATTTCGTACTGCTGGCGATATAGTTCCGCTTTTTTCTCATTTACAATCTTTTCTTGCAAGGCTAACTGCGCCATTTGATCTTCTTCGCGTGATACTGCAAGCTCAGCTTGGCGAGTTCTCTTCGCAATAAGAGTATCCGTTTCTGAAATTAATGCTTCATATTTTTTTTCTAAATAATATTGGTGAGAAAGTGCTTTTTCAGCCTTCGCAATTTGCTGTTCTGTCTCGCGAAGATATTGCTTCAACATGCTAACCGGATTTTCTATCTTATCTAACGTTTGATGCACATCCGCTACTACAATCTTTTTAATACGTTTTAAAATACCCATTATTACTTCTCCTCCTTACGAATATTGCGTTCCCATTGATCTAAAATATCTACTTGTTTTTGTACTTGAAAATCGCTGTATACATCTATATCAGTTGCCATTCTTTTCTCTTTTAATTTTTTATATGCCCAAACAATCGTTGCAACAAATGCAAGCATCGGAAGGACTGGTAATAAACCAATAACTAGGAGCAATATGCCTGTCCATTTTTTAACCGTATTCCCTTCAGACTTACGAAGCATAAACCAGCCGAAAAGAACAAATCCAAATGCTAACAGGAATGGTATAAAGAATAAACCTTCAAACTCTTTTTCATGGTGTTTTTCATGATGCTGCTTTCGCTCAAAGTTATTAAACTTTTCTTTTTGTGTAACGAAAGCTTCCCTTTCTTTATCGTGAGAAACAGTATATGCCGCTTGCTTATGCTTCTCATGATCCCACCTTTCAAAC
>NZ_JBFUIN010000481.1:0-2424 GCF_056401855.1 Bacillus sp. P4_D3 | reverse complement strand
GAATAAAGGAGAGAAACGGAGTAAAAACTAAAAAAATTAGATAAGGAAAATGGAGAGATGAATTAAATGTTAAAGATCATTAAACATTTAAAACCATTTGTTACTTCCATCATTGCAGTTGTATGTCTTTTAACTGTGCAGGCAGTATGCGATCTATCACTGCCAGACTATATGTCTAACATTGTCAATGTAGGGATTCAACAAAAAGGTGTAGAAAATGCAGTACCTGAGGTTATTCGTAAAAGTGAAATGGATAAACTTACGCTCTTTATGAATGAAAATGAGAAGAAAAAAGTAGCTGACAACTATGTGCTTTTAGATAAGAACAACCTCTCTCAAAGTGAACTAAAAAATGACTTAAAAGATTATCCACAGCTTGATAAAGAGCCGCTTTATAAGCTACATACAGAAGATAAAAATATAATTAACGAACTTAACAATATCTTTGGGAAACCAATGTTAATTACACAAGGAATTGAAAAAGGAGGCGCATCTGCTTTCCCTCCTGCTGCGACGGGTGACAACAAAACACCAGCGAAGCTTCCGCCAAATACAGATCCTTTTGCAATCATTGCGAAACTTCCTCAAGATCAAATCAATGCAATGAAAGAAAAGGCAGATGAAAAGTTTAAGAATATGCCAGGCAGCATGGTAACACAATCAGCCGTTTCATTCATTGAGAATGAGTATAAAAAGATCGGTATCAATATAGATA
Source organism: Bacillus sp. P4_D3 (assembly GCF_056401855.1). Classification (NCBI taxonomy): domain Bacteria; kingdom Bacillati; phylum Bacillota; class Bacilli; order Caryophanales; family Bacillaceae; genus Bacillus; species Bacillus sp. P4_D3. Next base: position 1,709 of record NZ_JBFUIN010000481.1, on the reverse strand, counting down.
AGCTTCAATCTAATTTCATTCTTACTTCCGGCGGGAAAATGCTGCTTTTATCCTTAGTAAGTATGGCAGCTACCGTTATCGTGAGTTTACTTGCTGCAAAAGTAGCTGCTGGGCTCGGCAGAGACCTTAGAAAGAAAGTATTCCGGAAAGTTACAAACTTCTCGAATGCGGAGTTTGATAAGTTTTCCACTGCATCTCTAATTACAAGAAGTACAAATGATATCCAGCAAGTTCAAACACTTATGGTTATGATGCTTCGCATTGTATTCTATGCACCAATTTTAGGTATCGGCGGCATTATTAAAGTACTTACTACAGATCTTTCAATGGGATGGATTATCGCAGTTGCGGTAATCGCGATTTTAAGCTTAGTCATTGGTTTATTTAGCATCGCGATTCCTAGGTTTAAGCGTATCCAAAAGTTAGTAGATAAAATTAACTTAATCACTCGTGAATCTTTAACAGGTATGCTCGTTATTCGTGCTTTTAATAATCAAAAACATGAAGAAAAGAAATTTGAAAAAGGAAATCAAGATTTAACAAACACAAATTTATTTGTAAGCCGTTTAATGTCATTTATGATGCCAATGATGATGTTTATCATGAATGCCGTTACTGTACTTATTATTTGGGTTGGATCACACCAAGTGGATATGGGACATATGCAAGTTGGTGATTTAATGGCATTTATGCAATATACAATGCAAATCATCATGGCCTTCTTAATGATTTCAATGGTATCTATTATGGTTCCGCGTGCTTCAGTTTCCGCACAACGTATCGCAGAAGTTTTAGATACTGACATTACCATTAGTGATGTAAAAGAGCCGAAAACATTTGCTTCAGACAAGAAAGGTTACGTTGAATTTAAAAATGTTGGCTTTAGATACCCAGGTGCAGAAGAAGATGTGCTTTCCAATATCACCTTTACTGCAAAACCTGGTGAAACGACAGCTTTCATCGGAAGTACAGGTAGTGGTAAATCAACATTAATCAACTTAATTCCACGATTTTACGATGTCACAAGCGGCCAAATATTAATAGATGGCACGGATATTAGAGAAGTATCTCAGAAGGAATTAAGAGAGAAAATTGGTTATGTACCGCAAAAAGGAGTTCTATTCTCAGGTACAATCGAGAGTAATTTGAAATACGGTAAGAAAGAAGCAACTGAAGAAGAACTCGCAAAAGCGGCAGAAATCGCGCAAGCTATGGAGTTTATTAACGAAAAACCTGAAAGCTTCCGTACAGAAATATCACAAGGTGGTACGAATGTTTCCGGTGGTCAAAAACAAAGACTTTCTATTGCACGTGCTCTTACGAAAAAATCGGAAATCTTCATATTCGATGATAGTTTCTCAGCTCTTGACTTTAAGACAGACGCAGCATTGCGCAGAGCTTTAAACAATGAGATTACAGGAAGTACTGTTTTACTTATTGCCCAAAGAATCAGCACAATCATGAATGCCGATAAGATCATTGTACTTGACGAAGGAAAAATAGTTGGAACTGGTRCTCATGAAGAGCTTATGGAAAACTGTGAAGTTTATAAGCAAATTGCTTTATCACAACTTTCAAGAGAGGAGTTGTCATCATGAGTGATAAAAAAATAGAAAATAGAAAACAAGGCGGTCCTGGTCCTGGCGGTGGCGGTCCTATGGGCGGCGGCATTAGAAAGATTGCTATGGGCGGCGGCATTAGAAAGATTG
>NZ_JBFUIN010000480.1:0-2435 GCF_056401855.1 Bacillus sp. P4_D3 | reverse complement strand
CTATCACGCTCCTTTACATTATTTATTCAATTTAATAATCGGAATGTCCTATCTTCTTTAATGTTAGATTATGAAATAAGTACAAGGATAAAATTAGATTTTTTGAATGTCATCCATTATTTATACATTTTTTTGTAAAGCAAAAGAGCCCTAGTATAAGGACTCTTTCTTAGCATTAAGCTATTTTTCGATTTAACGATTTGATTTCCTTCTCCTTTTCTGCATTTGGAGGGCGGATTACTATAGAGATAACGAAAGATATAACACATAAAACACCGATTGTAATGAAGGTTGGTTGAAATCCACCAAGTAGTGCTCCAATGAATGATCCTGCAAGTGCACCAAATCCGAAACCTTGGTAAACAATCCCGTAGTTTGTGCTATGGTTTTTTAATCCGAAGAAATCCCCAACAATGGCTGGAAATATAGTGATATTACCACCAAAGCAAAAGGCAACACTTGCTACACAGGCAAAATAAATCTCGTAATYTAGTGGAACAAAACTTAAAGTGAAGACGGACAATCCAATAATAATAAATGTAGCAGAGACGATTTTTAATCGACCTATTTTATCTGATAACGTTCCAAGAATAATTCTACCTATTGTATTAAAGATTGCGATCATTGCGACGGCATTAGCGGCAGTCGCTGCACTAAGACCAACGAGCTGCACCCCAATGTCTTTTACCATACCGATTAAATATAAACCACCCATACAGGAAGTAAATAGCATGAAAAACAAGAAATATACTTGTTTAGTTCGCATCATTTCACGCGGAGTATAGTCATTGTGTAATGTTTCAGTTGCGGTGTTACTTACAATTGCTTCACGTAAGAAGAACGATCCGATTAATACTAAAAGTAAGACGATAATACCCCAATATAAAAATGCTTGTGATACACCAAGACTATCGATAAGATTTCCGTTTACATATCTAAAAATTAAGCTACCCATTCCATATGCTGAAACAGATATACCAGAAATAAGCCCTTTACGGTTTGGAAACCATTTAATTAAATTAGATAGTGATGTAATATATGCTGTTCCATCAGCATATCCAACGACAACACCGGCTARTAAATAAAGTAATGGTAATGAGGAAACTTGTGAACTAAGTATTAAACCGAGTCCTAAAACAATTCCAGCTGTAGCGATCAGTTTACGAAGTCCAAATTTTTGTTGTAGCTTTCCTGCAAATAGAGTTGAGAATGATAAAGAAAAACTCGTAATTGAGAAAGTAATCGCGACTGAATTGAGGTTCCATCCAAACTTACTTAMAAGGGGTTGATTAAATAAACTCCATGTGTAAATTGTTCCTAGGCCAATTTGAACAATGATTGTACCTAGAACAATTAACAACGGATTTATAGATGTTTGTTTCATACTAACTGTCCCCTTCTTTTATCATGACATGAATTTTCACAGTTAGTATATCCATGATAAATTGCAAGATACTGTACGGAAAATGGAAATTAAGTTAGCGTACACAAAAAGACACTTCATCAAGAAGTGTCTTTTTGTAGATTATATACAGCATTTAAAGAAAGCTTTGTTAAGATAAGACATTTTCGAATGCTTATGTACATATGTTATCAAATAATTTGCTGAAAGTGATGAGACTTAAGACGTATTTTTCTTTCATAAATAAGTCGGAGAGAAAATTAATATTCAATTTCCTCAAAGTCTTTCGGCTGCGGTACAGTTTGCATATTAGCTGCATCTTTCGGATCGCTATAAATCGCGTTTTGTTCTGTGTTTACATCCTTTATATTTTGCTTTTTATTTTTATTCACTTCATTTTTCATTAAAGTTCACTCCTTTTTATTATAGGAGTAGTTATGCCCTAACCATATTATTTTTACTGCTACTAAATGTATCAGCGACTAAATTGCTAAATTCACGTAAATAATATAAATAATTATCCCCACCATAGTTGTATCTTTTATTGTACATTTTAGCAACGACGACATTATATTCTGGAATGACTAATATCGTTGGTCCTGTAATTCCTAATATTTGATAGGAACCTTTAGGAACTCGCTCACCAAGTTCACTAAATAAAGCAGGTTCATTTTGAACGAACCAAAACAACCCGTTTTGAGGTAGTTCTTTATTTGTATACTCTGGACTTTGTAAGCTCGTAGCAAGTGCTATAACTTCTTTTGGGACAATTTGTTTGCCATTTAAAAACCCGTTATTTAAATGCAGGTTCCCCCAGTATGCAAATTCTCTCGCAGAGACAAACAAATTTTTCTCGGAGCCGTCATCTACTGTACCAACACTATTTATGGCATCTTCATTTGGATTTACAACAACCTTAACTAAATTATCATCTTGCTTTATTCTCCATCCAGTTTCTTTGAAATCAGCAGGTATGAATACACGCTCCTTTAATAGTTCAGGAAAACTCTTATTATACAGCTGATAAATAAGC
>NZ_JBFUIN010000479.1:0-2437 GCF_056401855.1 Bacillus sp. P4_D3 | reverse complement strand
GTATTAGCCCCGGTTTCCCGGAGTTATCCCAGTCTTATGGGTAGGTTACCCACGTGTTACTCACCCGTCCGCCGCTAACTTCATAAGAGCAAGCTCTTAATCCATYCGCTCGACTTGCATGTATTAGGCACGCCGCCAGCGTTCATCCTGAGCCAGGATCAAACTCTCCAATAAAGTTAGTTTGTCTAGCATCTAAAAATAAAAATTGACGTTTACGTTGTTTGTTTCGTTCAGTTTTCAAAGAACTTGTCTGTCGCTCATTCGCGACTCCCTTATGTTAACATTTCCAATTTGTAATGTCAACTAAGTTTTTTTATTTCGTTTGTCGCTTTCTGCGTTGTTGCTATCGGCGACTTGTTCTATATTACACCTATGTATATTAATCGTCAATAGTTTTAAATAAGTTTTTTATAAAAATATGAATTAACTATACCAACAAGCCGTTAGCACAATAATAATACACTTGAATGTAACTCCCCCAAAATAAACTAAATACGAATAACCTATAAAAGTTACTGTAGGTTATTCGTATTTAGATGTCATTAATATACATATGACATTTAAAATTTATCCCCTCATTACATTATGTACACCATAATAGAAAGAAAGAATTAAATATTATTCCTTTGAAGGTATCGAGCAGCTACCATCTGCACAATAATCATCTGTTGTACTATTTATTGAAAGATCTTGAAGTTCAGACTTAGGATTCTCTTCTTCCCACACCTGCTGAAGTGCACCAACAAAGGTTTCAAGTGGTTGTGCACCTGAAATAGCATACTTTTGATTAACAATAAAATAAGGTACCCCTGTAATTTTATATTGTTGGGCAATTGATTCATCAATCCTAACCTCATTGGCATAAGCATTTTTATTATGAATAACATTTAAAGCCTCTTCCCTATCTAGACCGGAAGCTTCAGCAATATTAGCTAGTGTTTCCACATCACTTAAGTTTCTCGATTCAGTGAAATATGCAAAAAGTAGATTTTCTGTAATCTCCTTTTCCTTCCCCTGATCCTTTGCGAATTTCGCCAAACGATGTGCATCAAAAGTATTTGTTGGCTTCATCTCTTCAAATTTGAAACTTAAACCCATACTAGCTGCATGATTGCCTAGTTGTATATTATTACGATCAGCTTCTTCAACACTAATTCCATACTTCGATGCAAGTACTTCATTAATACTCGTTCCAGAGTAGATCGGAGCATTTTGATCTAATTCAAAACTTTTAAACTCAACTTCAACATCTTTCTTATGTGGAAATTGCTCTAAAGCCATTTCTAATCTACGCTTCCCAATATAGCAAAACGGGCATACAAAATCAGACCAAACTTCAATTTTCATATGAACACCTCATTAACATTTATTTTTCAATCATTGTAGCACTGACGTTACGGAATTCAAAAATTTATGCCTCAAGAAGTTACGACTACTAATCAAAGAAGATTTCATGCACATATATACACTTCAATTGTAAATGAGCTCCTTGTTCAACATTCCTATATCTCACTACATATTTAGCCATAATATAGCTGTTCTCATAATAGTTGAAAAGCACCTGTATTATCTCCATAGATTATGTACTGCTTCCCTATACTTAATAACAAAAAAATATCCCTCAAAACGCTACTATTATAAGAATAAAAAATTAAACAAGCCCGTCTATATAAAATGCAATTATATAGACGGGCTTGTTTAATAGATTTAGCAAACTCAAAGGAAGCAATTATACAAATCTATATTATTGAAATTATGAACGGAGTTATTTTCAAAAGTATATTAGTGAAGAAGATTTAGATGTCCAATCATGAAGAAGAAATATTTACCGGCAGAAATACCTCTAATGTTTATTAGTTAAGGGATACTGCATACAGGGTTTCAAGGAAAAATAGCTATACAATTCATAAACCATTAAATCATTTAGAGCATAGAAGCTTCAATTATGCGCCAAATTTTTTAGAAATTAATTATAAAAGAAGAGAGATTTCCTCTTATATTGAAGATATGACCAATAATGGTCATATGACGAAATACATATAGTTTAATGAACGCTTAATAAAAATAGCGAAAACACTTCGCCTTTATCATGATTCTGTAAATAATTTTCCATCTGGTATGATTTAGCAATCCATATTTCCACTCTTGTTTCTAACGAAACAAATATACAAAAAAACACAAGTCTTTTGACTTGTGTTTTAGCTTGCTTGGCGACGTCCTACTCTCACAGGGACAAGGTCCCAACTACCATCGGCGCTAGAGAGCTTAACTTCCGTGTTCGGTATGGGAACGGGTGTGACCTCTCTGCCATCATCACCAAACTATTGAAGGTATATTCCTTCAAAACTAGATAACATTTGCTTCATATTATATGGTTAAGTCCTCGATCTATTAGTATTCGTCAGCTCCACATGTCACCATGCTTCCACCTCGAACC
>NZ_JBFUIN010000478.1:0-2440 GCF_056401855.1 Bacillus sp. P4_D3 | reverse complement strand
CAGATGATAACATAACGATTATGGTAAGTAATAAAAACGATTTGTTAATTAATTTTTTTGTAATTTGCACCCCATACACCCTTTCTTTAAATATTACGAACAATTTATTATGCTCATACTACGAAACACGGTTTAAATTAATCTAGGAATCTCTTTTACTTCACCTCCATATTGGCTATTTTTACGTATGTATTTCAATGATCTTTTATACGAAAATCAAATATAAGATGGAAACAACCCTTACGAAAACGTTTGCATTAAAACTCAAAAAAATAGATTTGTTTATTCCTTCTTATATTTGTAAATACTAAAAGATCAGGGAAATCATTTTAAAGCAATCGTTTGTTATCGCTTTCATTTTATAGCACTTACTATTAAAAGGTCAATATATTATTAATTTTCTGTTTTTATATCCTTGAAATCTTATATATTTGTCGTAACTTATTGAAGATAGATGCCTGATTATTGCTTAGTAATTTTATTTTCACTAATACATTGCTACGTAAAAAATCAGCTAATATCCTTAAAATGACATTAGCTGATTTTCATAATGTATTAATATATGAATGAAAACTATATTTCTAACTTACTTAATTTTTGCTGCATCAAATGCTTTTTGCACTGCTTGAACTTCAGCTGTATTCGCCCCATATTTATTAGTTGCCACTCGAATACATGCTGATTTCAATTCTTTGAAATTAGATGTCATGTTTAATTCATCTGTATTTGCATAATAGAAAATATCAAACATTTTATCTTCACCAATTCCTTTAACAGTTACTCCGTTATGAGTTCCGCCTTTTGCAATGAGATACGCAACTTTATTAATAATACTTGAATTAAAATGAACGCCGCCTTGATCCCATCCATTAAAATCGTTAAATTCACTGTAATCATCTGGATAAGGTACTCCAAGTGAAGATGGAACAGAAGCTGGGTTTTCCATATCACGGAAAACAGATCCAGTTTGTTCTCCCATTGTCCAGTTAAAGCTTCCATTATTTACGTATTTCTCAATAGATGTTCCCATAATATCAGATAGCGCTTCATTAATCGCACCAGATTCACCGTAATATTCAAGATTAGATTCGCTAGAAGTAACAGCATGTGTAAATTCATGTCCAGCTACGTCATATGCCTTGACAATAGGATCGCCATATACAAGCATACTTCCATTATTAGCACTTAATGCATTTTGCCAATTTTTCGGATCGTTCGTATCTTCAGAATCCCAAGCATGTACAACTGAAACTACCTTTTGTCCCTTATTATCAAAACTATTACGCTTATATTTATCTTTATAAAAATCAAATACCTTTGTTGCTAAATAATGAGCACTTACTGCTTTTGGATCGTTAAATGTTGTTGAAGTGCTGGTTGCTAGTGTACCAGGATAATAGCTTTCTTCTTTAGTAATATCTCTGTAATTCACATCATATGTTTCAATTCCTTGCCCTCTTGTATAATCAGCAAGTGCATATTTACCATTACTTTGTTTAGAAATACCAAATGAACGAGATATACCTAAATCATCTTTTCCTGTTCCAGTTAATGATGTAAGATTGCTTTTTTTACTTTCCTTTAAGGCTCCAACAAGCTTTTCACTTGCTTTTAAGTTGGATTCTTGAACCATATTTTTTAACATATCCCCATTCTGTGCATTTACTAGATATGTTCCAGATACATAGTTTGGTGTTGCTGCCGCAAATGTAACTTGGTATGCATTGTTAGCTTGTCCATTATTTTCATCAACAAAAATAACTTCCTTTACTTCTGGCTCAGAAATATAATTGATATCGCTCCCATACTTCGTATAAATATATTGTTTCGCTGCTTCTTCTGATAGATTACTAGGTTTTTTAAAATTTTCTTGGTTTAAATTTTGCGCGCTATCTCCTGAAACACTTTTAATAACACCCTTTTTATCTACATGTGCAGTTAATTGATGCCCATATACTTCTTTCCCCTCATATGTTTGTTGTATACGTACAAGTGTAGTTCCATCATACGAACCACGTTTTTGAAGAACTTTATAATCCACTCCAGTTTCTCCATTTACTTGTTTTGGAGACAAGGCTTGTTCTGTTTTCTCCTTAAGAGCATCTTTCACTACATTCTCTGGTGCCTTTTGTGACGGTTGTGTAAGTTCACCTGTACGGAACGAATCCTCTTGAATTTGAACTTGTAGTTGATCGGTTTCCTCTGCATGACCTACTCCATATGGTACTACAGCTGTTAAAGCTAAGCCTGTTGTTAACGCTACCTTAGTTAATGTCTTTGTGTTTTTCATTTTTTCACCTCGTATAATTTTTGAAATAGAAAGCTTGTACAAAATATACTGTCTAATATTGTCGAAAAAAAGAGAAAATGCAGAATTTGTGTAAAATTATGCAAAATTACATATATGTGGTCGATAAAATAAAAAATGAGCCCTTTTAGG
>NZ_JBFUIN010000477.1:0-2448 GCF_056401855.1 Bacillus sp. P4_D3 | reverse complement strand
GATATACGACTGTAACGTGTTTTGTCTCATACTCTTTCTTTAATTTTTGCATAGCCTTTTCCAACTGTGGTTCTAGCGACTTGTCCTTTGTAACAGCTGTTAGCATAACTTGCTTATCATTCGTTAAGTACTTATCCTCTTGACTCTGCTTTATAATAGTACGTATTACGTCTTGCAGGTCTTTATTTTCCCATCGTTTCATTTCTTTTAAAATACGCCTTCCATCATCATTACAAGCTCGCAAATCTATAACACGAAGATCCTTTGTTACGCTCACCTCTAAACTTGGATTTATATCCACTGAGACATAAGCAAATACTTTTTCTTCCGGTTGGTTGTAGAAAAACAGCAACACACATAGAAAACAAGTAACAAGTAATGATGCAGGCTTTAAGAAAGAAGGGATTGAAAAACGCGGTGCTCTTTGCTCTTGTTTGTTAAACAAGATTTCCTCTCCAATCATGTAAGAGTGTACTTGTCTTTTAAACGTAATAAACTCTCCATTTGGAGTTAAAACAACTACGCTATGTTTTTTTATATCCATCACAATTCCTTTATTCATCATGCTTCTCCCCTCTTATATAATCAAGAATATATGTATAGTTGTTTGCAAAAATAATACACATCGCAATAATGTATTTTCTATGTCGCTCCAACGTTTTACGACTTACCCTAACACGCGGTTCAATATGTTTCAGCGGTAACTTTTTCTTTCTGAACAGCTCTTCCATCATTTTCTCGTCTTTTATAATAATCTTTACAATTTCTATTAAGTGCTCACGCGTATCACGATGCTTAGGAGATTCCTTAGCAAGCTCTGAAAATGTGATTTTAAACTCAGCTAGCACACTTTGAAAATGAAGAATTTCCTCCTTACGGTTACTATTTTCCATCTCTTTCATATACTCCGTAAGCGATACTTGCATTTCTAATATTTCCTCTTGCTTATCTTCTTTTAAAAAGACAAGATTATGCTTAGACTCCTTACGTATATAGTCAATTACATCTCTTTTTATAAGAAGATCAGCAAACGCTAGAAAAGATTTCCCTTTTTTATATGAATACTGTTCAATTGCTTCGTTAAACGCAAACAACCCAATGCTATATTCATCATCCTGTTCTGTAATATAACGGCGGCAGACAGACGAGATTGATTTTCTAATAAACGGCTGATACTGTACGATAAAAGCTTCCTTWTCTCCTCCGTTGTTTTGTATGTTAAATACGATATCTTCTATTTTCGTTTTTTTTAAGATCTTCATTACTAAACTCAACACTAGTAATCTTCCTGCCTCCTTCTGCTTCAAATAGCAAAATGGTCACTAAACAAGTGACCATTTAACCACATTTTCTTAGTACTTTTCTTTTGGGTTGTCTTCTTGCTATTACTCATATTTTTCGAGGCCAACTTTTTTTAGATGACTATTTTTTCCACTTGCACTAAAGTGAAGTCTATATTTTGTACTGCTTTCTTGTTTTCTTTTGCAATACCACTTGTTCTTCTTGCTCTTTTTCTATTTTATCTGCAATCTTTGAATAACTCTTCTCTATATTTTTGGTAATTTTAGCTTTTTCTTTCATTTGCTTTCTTCTACTTATATATATTCGAAGGAATAAATAATTTTATGGGGGTCAAAAAAATATTTTTTATAAAATAGTTATTTTTTCAAAAATAAAAACCATCAATTTGAAAAAAGATTGTTCAAATTGATGGTTTTATTGTTATATATATTAATTTTTTATAACTAAGGTTAATCATTTCTTTAATTTATTATCGCTAATAAACTAAAATTCCATAGTGCCCCCAGAACGAAATGTTGTACTAACTTGTAGCAAAACAGCTTATTTTGGAGTATTAGTTTTTCTTAGCTTGCTGGCAATGGCCCATCGCTATMAAGCTAAGAAAAAGAAATGCCCCCTAGAATGAAAAAACGCCATCCTTTCCTATGATTCTACAGAAAGAATAACGTATTTTTTCATTTTAGTGGAACAATTAATCTCTTAAGTTGATGAGCATGCAGCAAGCCCCTTTAAAGGTAATATTGCAGTACCAGGCTGCCCTCTATACTGAAAAGGTAATATCACAACTCAAACTGCTATATTTATTTCCTGTCGAATACACTCTTTTTTATTAGCACGTTTCCATAAATATATGGTGTAGAAGAATAAAATTGCAATAATAATATATGCAAAAAGCGACGAGGCTTGAACATTCCCCATAAAATTAAAGAAATTATTAAAAGTGTGGAAAGTAATGGTGATAATAATTGATTGCTTATTTACGATAAGTAAGGACAGAACAAGTCCAACTAAAAATGCATATATGATTTGTAAAATGGTATCTTCAATAGACTGCCCACCAATTAGTTGTAATAAATGGGTGATACCAAACAAAAAACTTGAAATCAAAACTGATTTTTTTATCCCCTTTGAAAACAACATTTTGAG
>NZ_JBFUIN010000476.1:0-2457 GCF_056401855.1 Bacillus sp. P4_D3 | reverse complement strand
GTCAACCGCATACCCTTAAAGGGTCTTTTTTTGTGTGAATGTTAGTAAAGGGAGGGAATTTTGGGATGGCAATGTTAAAGAAATGGCTGCTTACATCATTAATGACAGTGGCACTTGTATTTGTTTCTTTTTCGAATACAGTACATATTACGTTTGCTGAAGGAAAGACAGCGAAACTTGCAATTATTGGTGAATCACAAAAAGGAATTATGTTATGTCCGAAAGAAGTTTCCATTGAAGATGGAGAAACAGCTTTTAGTTTGCTACAAAAAGTCATGGGTGACAAAGTAACATCTGAAAGTATGTCATTTGGAACTTATATAAAGGGCATCGATGGATTAATGGCCGGAGCAACGAGCGGTTGGTTGTATGATGTAAATGACAAATCTGCAGAAGTTGGGGCGGATAGTTATAAATTAGAGTCTGGGGATGTTGTTGCATTTCGTTACGTCGCAGACTGGAGCAATATGAGTCAAGAAACATTGCAACAAACGTTAGATAAATTTGGCACTTGTAAAACTGTAGAAGAGCCAAAACCAGAGGAACCGAAAACAGAAAAACCAGATGGTAAAACAGAGGAACCAAAACCAGAAGAACCAAAAACAGAAAAACCAGATGGTAAAACAGAAGAACCAAAACTAGAAGATAAAACAACAGAACAACCAAAGCAAGAGAAAATCGAAATCCCAGCCGCACAATTAAACGAAGCGATTTCTAAAACGTCAGAAAAGATGTTACAAGATGGAATTGGTAGTGATTGGATTGCGATTGGACTTGCTCGTTCAGGTGTAAATGTTCCACTTGAAACGAAAATAAACCATGTTAAGCCAGTAGCTGAAAAAGTTAAGAAGCGTTTAAATCGTTTTTCAGCAACAGATTTAGCTAGAACGATTATTATGATGAATGYAATGAATGTAGATCCTACAAAGGTAGAGGGACAAAATTTAGTACAAAATTTATTTGAATCAGATAAAGTGAATTCCGTTACAGGATACGCATTTACATTACTTGCATTAGATACAAAGAAATATGAGGTTCCGGCCGAAGCGAAATGGAATCGAGCTGCTTTAGTACAAGCACTTTTACAGGCGCAGCATACAGACGGTGGCTGGACGTATGATAGTTCAAGTAGTAAAGAAAGTGCTAGTAACGTTGATGTAACAAGTATGGTATTAGCAGCATTAGCTCCTTATCAAGAACAACAAGACGTTAAGCCAGTTATTCAAAAAGCTGTGGATTACTTATACAAGCAGCAGTTAGGTAATGGTGGTTTTGCTGCTGATGGACAAGAGAATTCTAATAGTACTGCACAAGCAATTATTGGACTATCGCTAGTTAAAGATGTAGATCACAATCGTCTTAATAAAGCAGTACAAAATTTAATGTCATATCAGCTTCCAAATGGTGAGTTCAAATGGTTACCAAGTGATCAAAAGGGTAGCGGAATGGCTACAGAGCAAGCATTTTTAGCTTTACTTCAGTTTAAAGAGCTTGGAAAATCGATTTATGATTGGTCAAATGTAGTAGAGAATGAAATCGATACGAAACCAATTGTAGAACCAGAACCAACTGTAGAAGAAAAAGAAGCTGTAGAACAACCGAAACAACAAGAAGAGTTACAAAAACAACCAAAAGATGAAAATCTAAAAGTTGTTGTAGATAACGAACGAGTTAATAAAGAAACAAATAAGAATAAGAATCAATTACCACAAACAGGAGCATCTTCTCATAGTGCAGCTCCACAAGTAGGTATGGGTGTATTATGTATCGCTTCTGCATATGTATTATGGAGACGTAAAGCAGCTTAACAAAAATTAGGAGCAATCATTTGCTCCTAATTTTATTATAAATGGTGAGGGCTAATAATGAGTGGAGATGAACAAAATCTCCACTCATTAAAGTTTCACTTTATTATGAAAGGTGAGGGGCAGCATGAGTAAGATGAAATGGTTCATTTCTTTAGTTCTTTCATTGGGATTATTAGTTGGATGTGAAGAAACGGCTGTAAAACCTGAGAAGAAGGCAGAACCGAAGCAAGAAGAGCAAAAAGAAGTAGCGAAACCGGAAGAGAAACAAGCTGAACCGGAACAGAAACCACRAGAAGAGCAGAAAGATAAACAAGAACAAAAAGTAGAAGAGAAACAAAAAGAAGAAAAGGTGCAGGAACAACCTGAAGTAAAGAAGGAAGAGAAACCAAAGGAACAGCCTGCTGCAAATAAACAACCGGAACAACAAAAAGTACAAGAAGAGAAACCTCAGCAACCGAAAGCACCAGAAGTAAAAGAAGAAGCAAAGGTTGTGAATCAACCGAAAGAAACACCGAAGCAGGAGCAAAAGGAAGATCCGAATAAAGAGGAGAAAACGATACCGACTCCGGCAGTACCAACTCCTGAACCACCAAAACCAGTACCAGTACCGAAACCGCAAGCGAAACAAGTCACTATCTCGGTAAAAGGA
>NZ_JBFUIN010000475.1:0-2460 GCF_056401855.1 Bacillus sp. P4_D3 | reverse complement strand
GGTAGCGCCAGTAGCACCACGAAGTCCTTGAGGTCCAGTAGCACCAGTAACGCCACGAAGTCCTTGAGGTCCAGTAGGTCCAGTAGCGCCGGTAGCGCCAGTAGCACCACGAAGTCCTTGAGGTCCAGTAGCACCAGTAACGCCACGAAGTCCTTGAGGTCCAGTAGGTCCAGTAGCGCCGGTAGCACCAGTAACGCCACGAAGTCCTTGAGGTCCAGTAGCGCCGATAGCGCCAGTAGCACCACGAAGTCCTTGAGGTCCAGTAGCACCAGTAACGCCACGAAGTCCTTGAGGTCCAGTAGCGCCGGTAGCACCAGTAACGCCACGAAGTCCTTGAGGTCCAGTAGCACCAGTAACGCCACGAAGTCCTTGAGGTCCGGTAGCACCAGTAGCACCTCCACCAAGGCAACCAGAGCCATATTTAACTAAAATGGTTTGGATTTCTATAATCAGCTTAACAAGTTTGTCGATAGTACAGCAATTAACTTTAAATAACTTAGCGATATACAGTAAAAAATTAAGCAGGCTTTGCAGTTCAACGTATAATGCTCCGCACGAGAAAGGTTTTGTTTTTAGAATAGTTAATAGGTTAGTAATAATAGAAGTTCCGATTTTTTCTTGTGCAGGTGATAAGTCTAAACATTTGAGGAATTTTTGTAGATTATCTAGGGTAGCTATAAGTTTATCAATATTACTTTGAGAAGGATTTTGGAATATATCTTTAATATTTTGTCCAAGAGCTTGAAGGATTTTAATAAATTCTTTAAGTTCAGATTTAGAGATGTTAATAAAACTACAAGCCCGGACTTCGCAACAATCGTTACCGAAGAATACTTTCCCTTTATTATTATTGTTCATCTTTTCATTCCTTTCTTTTATAGAATAAATAGTCTCAATATAATAAAATGAAAATAAAACTAAATTCGTGATGGACAAACTACTATTTCAAAAAAAATAAGGGTTTTACCTACTTAGTAAGGGGAATTAAAGAGATTGAAGGATTTCTATCTAGCAAAAGGCTGATTAGTTAGGGTTAATAAGCAGTAGGAGATGCAAAAAACGCTGATTAAAGTTTCATTTTATATAGTTTTTTAGGAAAATGATGAGTTAAACAAAAACAGTGGGGGCAGTTTTTAACTGCCCCCACTGTTTTTGTTTATCGACACTTCAATTATCTCTTTTGGGCAACAATGGGATAGATATTGTAAAAGTTGTCCCACTGTGATCACTAGTAACTTTTAATGTGCCATTATGATTTTGAATAATTTTCTTCGTTACTGATAATCCCAGTCCCGTTCCTGAGTCTTTTGTAGAGAAAAACGGATCAAATATATATTCTTGAATAGCTGGAGGAATGCCGGTTCCATTATCTTTGAAAGTAATACGAACAAAATTATCTAAGCGATAACTAGTAATTTGAATAGAAAGAGGTTCTTCACCTTGAGCGTCGACAGCATTTTGAAATAAATTTAAAAAAACTTGCACGAGTTCATGGCGATCAATATTGACGAGTACACCATCTAATTCGGTAGAAAAATCATAGTCAATAGAAATGTTGTGCAAAAAAACTTCACTAGCAAGTAGTTGTTGAATATACTYGCGTAAAAACGTATTGATTGGAAAATGTTCTCTAGTAAATTCACGCGTTTTTGAAATAGCTAAAAATTTTGTAATAATACTATTGGCACGATCTAATTCAGGGATGAGTAGACTTTTAAACAATTCTTTATTGGACGGAGAAACGCTATCTTGTRGAAATTGCAAGTACCCACGTACTGTTGTAAGGGGATTTCGTACTTCATGTGCAATCCCAGCTGCAATTCGCCCAGCTAGGGAAAACTTTTCGGCATCACGTTCTGTATTTAAATAATGAAAGACACTAATAACTCGGAAAATCTCCCCATTATAATCACGAATAATACGGTTATTTACGATGCCATAGTTTTTGTCTAACACTTCCTCATTATATATTTCGGTTCCCGTTTTTAACGTTTCAATAGCTTTAATTTGTTCTTCAGGTAAGTTTAGTAATTGTTGAATTGGTTTCCCAATTATAGAATTTCGTATTACACCAAAATCATCTGCTGCAGCTTGATTACATAATGTAATGTTACCTTTATTATCAATAAAAGTGACGTGATGCGAGAATGCATCGAAAATATGAACAAAATGTTTTTCTAGTTGTTCAAATAAAAATAGTGAATCGCAAGTAAGCTGAAAGGTAGGCTCTTTATCTTTTTGTTGTATGTGTTGAATAGAATGAGATGTTCTCGTTTTTTTTATTTGCAAACCAATATGTGGATTTTTATATGTGAAATGATGTGGTAATTGATTTACAAGTTCTTCATATAATCGTACTTTATTTTCCAATTCTTTTATTCGATTTTCATGAGATAAAATAATATCGTCTTGAAGCATAAATAAATAACTCCTCAATTTAAAAATTCTTCCATCTAGTAT
>NZ_JBFUIN010000474.1:0-2460 GCF_056401855.1 Bacillus sp. P4_D3 | reverse complement strand
CCCTATATATAGGGAGGTTACTTGCCATTTACTACAAAAGACAGAAGATTACGCCTGTACTTTGCTTTTCATGAACGTATGAATTCGTTCTAATGCTTTCTCTACTTGCTCAAGAGATGTCGCATACGATAATCGAACGTTATTTGGTGCACCAAATCCTGTACCAGGAACAAGAGCTACTTTTTCCTCTTCTAATAATGCTTTTGCCCACTCATCAACTGTATCATACCCAGCTAACGCTACGGCTTCTTTTACATTTGGGAATAAGTAAAAAGCACCTTGTGGTTTGATACAAGTGAAACCAGGGATTTGAATTAATTTATCATAAATAATGTTCAATCTTTCTTCAAACGCTTGACGCATTGTTTCTACAGGTTCTTGTGAGCCTGCATACGCAGCAATTGCACCGTATTGAGCAATTGAAGTAGGGTTTGACGTACTATGACTCGCTAAGTTCGTCATCGCTTTAATAAGCTGCTTATTTCCTGCTGCATATCCAATGCGCCATCCTGTCATAGAATGTGATTTAGATACACCATTAATAATAAGTGTTTGTTCTTTTAATGCATTAGAAAGCTGGGCAATTGAAGTATATTCTGCAGCACCATAAATTAATTTTTCATAAATTTCATCTGAAACGATTAAGATATTATGTTCTAAACACACTTCTCCAAGCTGTTGTAATTCTTCTTTGCTGTAAATCATTCCTGTTGGATTGCTCGGTGAATTAATAATAACTGCTTTCGTTTTCTCTGTAATTGCCCCACGCAGCTGCTTTGCTGTAATTTTGTACTCATTACCTTCTAGACCTTCTACATAAACTGGGTTACCACCAGCGAGTTTTACTTGTTCAGGATAACTTACCCAGTAAGGAGTTGGGATGATAACTTCATCTCCTTCATCAAGTAACACTTGGAATAATGTATATAATGCATGCTTGGCACCATTACATACAATAATTTCAGATGGATCATACGCAATTCCTTGATCGCGAGTAAATTTCTTCACAATTTCTTGTTTTAACGCTTGTAATCCACCTGTTGGTGTATACTTCGTATGTCCTTCTAACATCGCTTTATGCGCGGCATCCATAATATGTTCTGGTGTATTAAAGTCAGGTTCCCCTGCCCCTAACGCAATTACATCATGACMTTCTGCTTTTAATGCTTGTGCCTTTGCTGTAATTTCTAAAGTTGAAGACGGTGTTAAAGCAGCTACTCGCTTTGCTAATTTCATTTGTAGTTCCCCCTACATCTATTTTTCAATGCTGTAGTGTCCAGCATATGCACCATTTTGAACTTCTAGATAATAATACGTATAACGATCTTCCTGATCAATATATGTAATTTCCCACAACGGAATATCGTTTTCAGCACCTAATTTTACTTTTACAATTTGTTTTGGCTTCGGCTTAGGTTCAGCACCTTCTMCAGTCGCCTGTTCAGCCAATTTTTGCAAAGCTTCTTTTTCAGAAATACCTTCACTCTTTTTCTTCACAAGGACATTTCCTTTTTTATCAGGCACCCAAACAATAATTTGTTCTCCTTTTTCATCTGCACCTTGCACGACTGTATATGAAGATTTTCCGTTATAATAATCAACAGCATTTACCTTTGTAAGCTTTGCCTTTTCTTTCGCAATTTCTACAGACTTTGACTCTTTTGGAATTTTCTTTTCCATCGCTTTATTATAAACATACGCCCCATATATTCCGCTAGCAACGATAACGATAATGATTGCAAAGATCCACTTTTTCATTGTATCACTACGTTCTGTAAATCGTAAATACAGCTATTTCTTTATCTTTTTCGTCTAATGCTAATCCGAACATGAGGTCCTGCTCTTTTAACGTACGATTCAAGCTATCAACAATTTTATACAAGTCAGACGAATATTTAATACGCGTCGTTGATAGGACTTCGATTTTCTTATCCATGAAAAAACTCCTCCGTTACACAAAAATTTCTAATTATAGAAGAACGCAATGCGGTTACAATAAGAGTACATTCTTTACAACCCCTGCTTCATCACCCATCTATTATAGCAGGACATGTACAGCAAAAAAAGGTTTCAAATCGAAAAGCAATATATTTTGTATACAAGAAGTAAGAAAAATAAAATTCCTCCTACCCACATTTTTTACGCCTGAAGTTTAAGTGTACTTCAGGCGTATTTTTCTTCCAATTTTATTTATTTGGTCGTTCCTTTAATTGCTCTAACAATTCTTCTAAAGGTCCTTCATAGAGCGGAACGGTTGGGATTGATTGTAAAAAACGTTTTCCATAGGAAGAACTTGTCAAACGGCGATCTAGTACAAATACCGTTCCCGTATCTGTATTTGTTCTAATAAGACGACCAAATCCTTGTTTGAAACGTAATATCGCTTGCGGGAGCGCTAACTTAACGAATACGTCTTCTCCTTGATTTTTTAGCCACTCTCCTTTTGCTTCCATCATCGGC
>NZ_JBFUIN010000473.1:0-2461 GCF_056401855.1 Bacillus sp. P4_D3 | reverse complement strand
AGCAGGTATTGCATCGAGAAGAAAGGCTGAGGAATTAATTCAGCAAGGGAAAGTGAAAGTTAATGGGAAAATAGTGAAGGAGTTAGGAACAAAAGTAACTCCTCAAGATAAAGTAGAAGTAAATAACATCCCTCTTGAAAAAGAAGAACCTGTTTATTTTTTACTATATAAACCAACTGGTGTAATTTCAAGTGTATCAGATGATAAAGGAAGAAATGTTGTAACAGACTTTTTCCCTGAAATTAGACAACGTTTATTCCCAATCGGACGCTTAGATTATGATACGTCTGGCGTATTATTGATGACAAATGATGGGGAATTTGCAAATGTATTAATGCATCCGAGATATAAAGTTGAAAAAACGTATGTTGCGAAAATTAAAGGGCCATTAACAGGTGATAAAATTCGCATGTTAGAACGAGGTGTTGCATTAGAAGATGGGAAAACAGCACCAGCACAAGTGAAAATTATTTCTTGGGACAAGCGTAAAGAGATGGCGATTGTACAATTAACGATTCATGAAGGACGTAACCGTCAAGTACGCCGCATGTTTGAAGCGTTAGATTGTAAAGTAATGAAACTAAAACGTGAACGTTATGCCTTTTTAGAAGTGGGTAGCTTGCGTCCTGGTGATGCAAGAGAATTGACACCACATGAGGTGAAACAATTACGTGCATTGGCTTCTACAAAGCCTCGCTAATTTATATTGTGAAACTTTCACCAGTGGAATGCTCCGCTGGTGATTTATTAAAAAATACATATATTTATCACTCGTCGAAGAGAGGGGAGACAATATGAAAAAAAATCGCTTATTATTTCGTGTTATCATTTTGCTCATTTTAAGCGGTGCGGTAGGGTTTACGCTATATCAAGGATTTTTTACTGATAAAGAGAAAATGCAAATTGGAAAAGAAGCACCTAACTTTGTTGTAACTGATTTAGAAGGAAAGAATATAGAATTAAAAGATTTAAAGGGAAAAGGTGTATTTTTAAATTTTTGGGGAACTTGGTGTAAACCTTGTGAAAAAGAAATGCCTTATATGAATGAGTTATATCCGAAATATAAAGAAAAAGGCGTTGAAATTATTGCCTTAGATGCAGATGAAACGGATATCGCAGTGAAGAACTTTGTGAAACAATATGATTTGAAATTCCCAGTTGCAATTGATAAAGGGCAAAAGATCATAGGTACATATGGAGTAGGCCCATTACCAACAACCTTTTTAATTGAWAAAGAAGGCAAAGTAGTAGAGCAAATTATAGGTGAGCAAACGAAGGAACAATTGGAAGAGTACTTAAAGAAAATTACTCCATAATTAAGAAAGCCTTTACATAAGAGGTGCTTACGTATAGCGCCTTCGCTTTAAAAATTCTGAGTATTGCGGTAACTCTAAGCTGGAATATACAATAGTACATATAGATAAAAGGGCGGTGAGAGCTTTGAAAGAAATTAAGTGTGAATGTGGACATGTTAATCCGATAGGAACCATTTTTTGTGAAGCATGTGGGAAACCATTTGAAAGTAATGAAAATATGAAATTATTGGATATGAGATATGAGGGGAGTGCCCGGAGATCTCTCACACATACAAAAACGATAGTCGATAAAATTTGGAGTTTTTTCTCTTCTGTAAAAGTAGGTGTATGGTTAATTGTAATAACTTTAGCTGCATCGGCAATAGGAACTATCTTTCCCCAAGAAATGTACATAACTCCAGGAATCGAACCAGCTGAATATTATAAGACCGAGTATGGATTTTTAGGACAATTATACTATCAATTAGGATTTAATAATTTATATGGATCATGGTGGTACATGATTTTAATTGCTTCCATTGGTATTTCACTTGTTATATGTAGTTTAGACCGTGTCATTCCTCTTTATAAAGCTTTAAAAAAACAAGGGGTGAAAAGACACCCAAGTTTTTTAAAAAGACAGAGAGTGAACGGGACTGGTACGCCGCATGAAGGTGACTTAGAACGAGTTCAAATTAATTTAAAGAAACGTAATTATAATGTGAAAGAGGAAGACGGGAACGTTTTAGCGGAAAAGGGACGTTTTTCCCGTTGGGGTCCATATGTAAACCATATTGGTCTTATTATCTTTCTATTCGGTGCAATGCTACGTTTTTTACCGAGTATGTATGTAGATGAAGCACTTTGGTTACGTGACGGTGAAACGAAAGAAATACCAGGAACAGATGGTCAATACTATTTGAAAAACGAAAAGTTTATCAAGGAAGTTTATGATAAGAGTAAGGATAAAGAAGTTTTTGATGAAGCAATTGATCGTGTTGGTGATAAAATGATTGCGAAAAACTTCCAAACAAATGCTGTATTATATAAAGCGGTAGGAGAAAATATAGCGGGTCAAAAACCAAAATTAGAAAAGGTAAAAGAAGCTGAAATTCGAGTGAATGAGCCACTGAAATTTGATCAATTTGCTGTTTATCAAGTGGATT
>NZ_JBFUIN010000472.1:0-2464 GCF_056401855.1 Bacillus sp. P4_D3 | reverse complement strand
CACGACAACAGTTGTTCACTCCTATTGGAAGTAAAGGGCAAGAGAAGATTAGAAATAAGCATGTGTTAATAGTAGGGGCAGGTGCGTTAGGGAGTGCCAGTGCAGAGGCGTTTGTACGTGCAGGTATCGGAAAATTAACGATTATTGATCGTGATTACGTAGAATGGAGTAATTTACAGCGGCAACAACTTTATGCTGAACAAGATGCGATAGAAAAATTACCAAAAGCAATTGCAGCGCAGAATCGTTTAAAACAAATTAATTCAGACGTGCAAATTCAAGCTCTTGTAATGGATGCAAGAGTAGATAATATGGAAGCTTTATTAGGTAGTGTCGATGTCATTATTGATGCAACAGATAATTTTGATATTCGATTTGTAATCAATGACCTGTCACAAAAACACAATATCCCATGGATTTACGGTTCTTGTGTCGGAAGTTATGGCATGAGCTATACAATTATTCCGAAGAAAACACCGTGCTTACATTGTGTGTTGAAAAGTGTTCCTGTTACAGGGGCGACGTGTGACACAGTTGGAATTATTAGTCCTGCTGTTCAAATCGTCGTAGCGGATCAAGTAGCAGAAGCATTCAAAATTTTAGTAGAAGACTACGAAGCAGTTAGAAAAACATTTTTAATGTTTGATGTATGGAGTAATCAATATCATTCTATCAAACTAGGAAAAATCAAAACGGAAGACTGTCCTTCGTGCGGAACAAACAGAACTTATCCTTATTTATCATACGAAAATCAAACGAAGACAGCTGTTTTATGCGGAAGAAATACAGTTCAAATTAGACCGGCGCATAATAGTCATTACAACTTTGATGAGTTAGAAAAAGTACTAAAGAAACACGGGAAAGTAGAGCGGAATCCGTACTTGCTCTCTTGCCAACTTGAAAATTACCGCATAGTCATTTTTCAAGATGGTCGTGTATTTATACACGGAACGAATGAAATTCAAAAAGCGAAACAACTATACTATCGGTTATTAGGGTAATAGAAAGGGATTGGTAATGATGGAAAGAAGGGTGCCGATTACAGTTGAAGAGGCTGTTCGTAAAGTGATGAAATTTGCTAATTGTGGTGTAAAAGAACTAGTACCACTGAAATTAGCATACGGGCGTACGTTAGCAGATGATTTAGTAGYAGATCACGATGTTCCTTCTTTCGACCGCTCACCATATGATGGATTTGCTATTAGGGCAGAAGATACTTTGCGGGCAAGTCGTGAGAATCCAATCGTATTCGAAGTAATCGGTGAAATTGGAGCAGGTTCCGTATTCCATAAAGAAGTCGGAGCGTTTCAAGCAGTTCGAATTATGACAGGGGCACAAATTCCGAAAGGATGTAACACGGTCGTCATGCTAGAACTGACTCGCCATCGTCAATATGAGAATATCGGAAAAAGCTATATGGAAGTGAGGCGCTCATTTAAAGAAGGGGACAACATATCCTTTCAAGGTGAAGATGCACGTAAAGGAACCGTTCTCGCAAAAAGAGGTTGTTACATTAATCCAGGTATTTCAGCTCTTCTTGCTACATTCGGTTATAGCGAAGTGTCAGTAGCGAAAAAGCCTGTCATTGGACTATTAGCGACTGGGAGTGAACTTCTCGATGTAAATGAAGAACTACAACCTGGGAAAATTCGAAATAGTAATATGTATATGATAGCGTCTCAAATTCGAAGAGCAGGTGGAAGAGTAAAATACTTCGGGAAGTTTAGCGACGATTTTAATACGTGCTACGAAGCAGTGAAGAAAGCGTTAAGTGAAGTGGATATGTTAATTACAACTGGTGGTGTTTCGGTAGGGGATTACGATTATTTGCCAGCGATATATGAAAAGTTAGGTGCATCAGTTCTCTTCAATAAAGTTGCAATGCGGCCAGGAAGTGTCACGACCGTAGCGCAATTAAAAGGAAAATTATTATTCGGATTATCAGGTAATCCTTCTGCTTGTTACGTAGGCTTTGAATTATTCGTAAAACCTAGCATTCGTGCGTATATGTTTAGCGAAACACCACATGTAAAACGAGAAAAAGCAATGCTCGGAGAAGATTTTCTAAAACCGAATCCATTTACAAGATTTGTACGAGCAAAGCTGAAGTATAACGAAGGACAACTAGTCGCTTATCCATTAGGATTCGATAAATCTAGTTCCGTTTCTTCATTAGCAGAATCAAACATTTTTATCGTATTACTAGGTGGTACGAGAGGATATGAGAAAGGGATGTTTGTAGACGTTCTTTTATTAGAAGATAACGAAGGTAGTGAATGGCCTTGGACATTCCGTAAAGCGGGGAGAGGTTTTGATGGGACAAGCACTATTTGAAATTGTAGATACTCCGATTGTAGTGGAAGAAGTAACGGATAAAGTAGCAAGAAGAGAAGCAGGAGCCATTACAACTTTTATTGGAACGGTTAGAGAATTAACGAAAGGCAAACGAACGTTACATCTTGAG
>NZ_JBFUIN010000471.1:0-2464 GCF_056401855.1 Bacillus sp. P4_D3 | reverse complement strand
AGTAGAAAGTATTGTTATTGTACTTGTTTTACCATTTTTACTTGCACACGCTACAAAATTCATTATGCATAAAATGAAAAAAACTGAAACACTTGAGAATAAACTCATTCCGTTTTTCAGCTCTGCTCAAATTGTATTTTTAAGTTTAGCAATATTAGCGATGTTTGCCTCACAAGGTAAGTATTTATTACAAAATATGAATGTTGTTTTATTGTTACTTATACCAGTATTACTGTTCTTCATGATTAACTTTATACTAGGACAGTTTGTAGGACGTATGATGCATTTATCCTATGAAGACACCGTAAGCCTAAGCTTAACAACATTAGCGAGAAACTCGCCTGTTGCACTCGCAATTGCTGTGACTGCTTTTCCAGACGAACCTCTTATTGCACTTGCCTTGGTCATTGGACCGTTAATTGAATTACCTGTGCTTGCTAGCATTTCACAAATGTTGCTGCTTATTAAGAAAAAAAAGCAATATACATAATAAAAAACGTCCCACTGCGGGACGTTTTTTATTGTCGAGAAATTATAGAATTAACGATACTTATCGTCTCTTACTCATTAATAAAAATGATATAATAAAAGATTAACTTTTCGTTACATTAACAGAGCCTTTCTAATTAAAAATTATAGGAAAAGTAAATATAACGAAAGCTGCCCAAAATCCGTATACCGGCAAATACTTAGTAACGGCATCTTGGATAGTTGAAGGTCCGGATTTATTTTGTAGAAAACGCATATAGGAGAGCATAATCCAAATTAGATTTGCCCAGATAAGTATGTTTACTCCTAAAGCAGCAAGTCTATTAGGCGTAATCCCATAAGAAGAAAGTCTGAACACAATTGCTGACAAAGCCACACTGTCAATGATAAGTGCAAGAACAATTAAGGAAAAATTTATATAATCTGAAATGTTCTTTTTCTCGTCTGAGTCGCTCTCGATAATGGAAAATATGGTAACGGCCAATACACCAAGGAGTATTCCGTTGAAGACTATCAGGAAATTGCGGTCCAAGAATGGATTTTTCCCGACCCATATAACCGTTATTAGATAGAGCAACAATGTGATTAGAACAAGAGGACTAAAAATTTTAGCTATATATGGTGTAATATTCTTAGCAAGTTTCAGATTCATTGATACCAGGTATGCAGCCACAATTGCAAGAGCGGCAGCACCAAATAAAACAACATTACTAAAATAGAAGTCTTCTATATTCAAGTCAACAAACCTAAATAACTGCATGGTTAATGCTGCTAGTACCATTCCGCTAACTGCCATGCTGGCGTAGAGAATACAATATTCCAAATTAAATTTAATATAGGCTAATCTTGTACTGCCTTTTGAATATTCATTCCCTGTAAATGCAAGCCCTACCAATACCCATAAGAATATGGGAAAGTGTAAATAAGCAAGGATAATACTGTCTTTATAATTTAATGGCAGCATATTAAGATAAAACCCGGAAATTAGGAACAACGCTGCAAGAGAATAAATAATACTTTTTTTCGGAGTATTATTGTAAACAAAATAGGCAGCAATAAAGGGAATTATACCAAAAGCCAGGTTAATCGGAGCAATTGCTCCCTGTTCGACAAAATGGAAGATTATCCTGGTGCTTAGCCCTGCCAGAATAGCTAAAATGCCCATGAATAAGAAACCTTTTTGAAACAATGAAGGTTTTTCTGTATTTGCCGTCTCCTTGAAATGCAACCTTTCATACCAAGCACCTAGCACCTGAGAATCAGGGTTTTGGGCCCATGCTTGTGAGAATGACTTTTTAAAAGCTTTCGGGTCTTTTCTATACATTCTCTCCAGCTCATGAGGGTTATCAATATTTTCAATAATCAAATTGTTAATGTCCATAGTTATACCTCCCCTAATTTTAAAAATAACGTTGTTACCTTTTCCATAAAAAGCAACACACTTATTTATTCTGATTTTGATTTTAATATAAATTTTATCGTTTTGCAATAAACTTTTATTATTTTAGATAATATTTTTGTTGTGCATTTTCGTTCCAAGCAAAACAAAAAGCATTCCTCATTCAAAGAAATGCTCTATAACTTTTTATAAACATCTGTGTAAGCTACTTTCAGTTGTTCTCTTCATTGCTTGTTTCCATTTTCTAATTTCTTATTTTTCCTTTATATAAAAGAAATGATCAAAATGATATAAACGTCCAATTTAATAGCATCTTTTCAAACAATTATTTCAAATAAATTTTAGTGCCAGTATACAAAACTCTGTAATTATAAAATAAAAAAGCATGACTTAAAATTATCATGCTTTTTTCTATCTATATTTTCAAACCTAATACAGAACATTTCACTCGGGAAAGAGCTTTTTATATGTTGAAACCACTTATGTCCTTGTATAAAAAGTTCTTTACTAATAAGTAGTATAATTACTGCGTTTTTCAAATTAGTAAAGAACTTTTTTATATTTTATTTATATAGC
>NZ_JBFUIN010000470.1:0-2465 GCF_056401855.1 Bacillus sp. P4_D3 | reverse complement strand
CTGTTGGAGAATTTAAAGGACAACCTGGCTACATCGTTTGTAACAACATTTCTGTAACAGACGAAGGTCGCCCTGTATTTGAAAACCGTTTTAAAAACCGCGCTGGTCTTATCGAAAACGAACCTGGTTTCCAAGCAATCCGCGTTCTTCGCCCATTAAGTAATGATACATATGTCATTTTAACGATGTGGGAAACAGAGCAAAACTTTAAAGACTGGACAGAATCACGTTCATTCGAAAACGCTCATAAAAAACGCCCTGCACAAGCAGAAGGACAAGGACAAGCACAGGCGCATCCACATGCAGAACAGCAAAAAAGCATTTTCTCTCGCCCGTCATTCGTGACTACTTTTGATGTGTTAGTTTAGGTTTCGGAGTTCGGAACCTACGGTATGTGAAATTATATCGGCGATTTTTCGAATATATCGGCGCAACTCGAAATATATCAGCGATTTTTGAAATATATCGGCGCAACTCAAATTATATCAGCGATTTTTTGAATATATCGACTTATCGACAAATGACGACACAAAAAAGGAAACACCATTACACACTGGTGTTTCCTTTTTCTTTGTACCAATTATATATGCGAAGCGCGTCTTCTTTTCGCATATGCTTCACTTCATAACCATGTCCCGCTACCGATACGGCAGCTGTACATAACTCGTCTTTCTTTTGAAAATGCGACTGATTATATCCTACTGCTTGAACATGCCTTCTTCGCATGATCCCTGTATATTTCGCAAGGCCTCGGTACACCATTACTAACTGATTTTCTCGTATCATATATCCACCACTTTTATATCTAGCGTATGCAAGTAACGTAAATACAATAAATAACGGTATAAGAACGAACAGCGCAGTATGTTGTTTAAAATATATACTCGCACCGGCGATCGGCATTGCGAGCACAGCACTTGTAATCCAGCCCATTACGACATAACGACGCAATGCAGCCTTCGGTAAATGAACGATTGCTTCTTCTATTTCATACGGCAACTGTAAATATGCGAGTAACTGCTGCACATCTTTCTTCTTCATAAAAGGATGTAACATCACTTCATCCCCGGCGGATTCTATACTTTGAATGACTTCCACTTCGACAGAACAATAACCGAAAGGCTGCCGAAGAATTCCTTCTTTCACAGTAATCGCTTGAATGCGGTGTAATTTTAAAACAAACTCTTTCTTATCAAATAGCCCTTGAACGATACGAATTTCATTTCTGTTTCGCTCAATTTTAAAGTTCGCATATTTTAACGCATAGCCAGCTGTAGAAATGACCCACGAAATTACCATTAAAATCGCGGCCATAACGATTAATTCATATACACCGTTATCCATCACATACGCTTCCACTTTATTTATGAGCCATTTTGGTAGAAATTGATTAAACTCTGAGTAAATAAGAAGAAGTCCAGAAAATACTAACCCGAATCTACCAGATGTAATAGATGCGAATAAAATTTCTTTCGCTGTTAACTGATAAATCGTCTTACTTTCTTCTTCCGCAGGCGTCTCTTCACTCACAACGCTTCTTTCTTTATGTAATAAGGCAATTAGTTCCTTCGCTTCTTCTTCTTTAATACCCGCTAACATCACTTCTGGCTCAGTACCGCCGCCAGCTACTTCAATATTTAGCTTCGTAAGTCCAAGTAATTGATAAATAACGTTAGAAGACGTACTAATATTTTGCACACGGTCTTTATTTAAATAGCTTTCTTTCTTCACGAACACACCATGTTTTATATGTAAAATATTATTTTCAACCCAGTACACTTTAAAATACCATTTTACAGCTGAGAAAATAGCCATAATGAATAAAACAAACAGAAGGAAAAGATAAAATAAATACCAAGGCTTCACTTGTTCTTCAGGTTTAAACATAACAAGAATAATAAGTGGTAACAAACTCGCAATTCGAATACCTAACAAAATCGTGATCGGATGTTGCCTCTTATACACCCTCATCACTCACTTTCGCAAGCTCTCCAATTTGTCTTTTCAACTGCTCTGCTTCTTCTTTCGTTAAACCTGGAATACTATGAGAAGTTGCCGCTGTTGAAATATGTAATTCTGCTAAATTATACTTTCTCATAATCGGCCCTTGTTCAATTGTAACGTGCTGCACGCGGATCATCGGAATAAGCACGCGCTTTACAACGAACATTCCCTTTTGAATTTCAATCTCTTCTTCATTTAATCTGTAACTATAATAGCGCTGACGTAAATTTGGAAACACAAAATAATCAAGCGGGATAAATGTAATAGCACCTGTTACTAACAATCCAAACAACCAGCCCCACCAGTTAAAGTTAATCATAAAAAAGAAATACGCAATTACGACTGCTAGTATAACCGCTGCCCCAATTAAAGCATGAATCCTCCACACTTTTAGCATATTAGAATGAATCTCCTTTTCTAACGGCTGCATCTCATCACTCCAATTATATGAATTTATTAAT
>NZ_JBFUIN010000469.1:0-2472 GCF_056401855.1 Bacillus sp. P4_D3 | reverse complement strand
CCAAATCCCATATAAATCTCTCCTTTGAGTAAGAGGGGAAATTCAAGGTCACTCATGTATTTTAACGGGTTCCCATTACTTTATGATTTTACGCATTAATTGAGCAGGTCCTTTAAGAAAAAAGAAAACACCTTAGGATGCCTTTTTTATACATGAAAAGCCCACCTATTTCCGTAGGTGGGCTATATATTTATTACACAATACGACAGTATACTATCTTTTTCTAAATATGAAATTATGCATATTTAGAAAAAACTACACTTAATAAATATTACATATAGTAAATGGAAACTTATGGTGTTATTCTTTTGAAAGGCGTAACATGTCAATCATTATAGAAGATTTGGTGGCTCCTTGATAAAGAAGTTCCTTTTTTCTGAAAAATGAATATTGATTCGATATTGGTTATAATTATTCGGTCAGATGATTTTATGTTTTCTTAATTTATTCCTTTACATCTACAATGATTATTTATTATAACAGTTTTCGCGTCTAAAATAAGATGTTTCAGCAAAAGGGAATATAACTATCTTTATAATGAGTTCCCAATATAGTCAACGTTTTAACAAAAAGGATATCTGTATTATTTTCTCCTTTTTGCTAACTAATACAGCTTCAAAAAATAGACACAATTGCTACATGCCAATTGTAATTTATTATCTATTCATAATTCTGTTTATTCTGTCTTTCTAAAAATAAAAAAAAATTAGACTCGCAAATATAAACGTTATAATGAGGGCGTCGAGAGGTAACCGATTACCTACGGAGAAAATATCAAATATTTTAAAATTGGACAGACTGAAACGATTAATTGCAGAAAGGTGTGTGACCAGAAGGAGAATTTCTTCAAAATAGTTTAGTAGCAGCGGACATCGTATTAGCTGGTGTAAACAATATCATCAATGCTGACGAAGTATAGGGTTGGAGGATAAATGCCTCGCACATTAAGAGAGACAGCTTTAGGTGGAATCGTTTACAATATGGTGCATCAAGTAAGCGATTCATTTTTAAGAATGGTCTATATTCTTAAGCCTAAAAAGAGACGTAAGAATAGGATACAAGGGGGATTTGTTATATGAATGGGAATACTGCAAAAAAAATAGAATTTCAAGCTGAAAATACTGCAGTGAAAAATGAGGAATATCTAGATCCTAAAAAGTGGCATAAACAAGATACTACCTGGGCATTGAGCCTTTTTGGAACAGCAATTGGAGCAGGAGTACTCTTTTTACCTATTAATGCAGGTTCAGGTGGTTTATTATCATTACTGTTAATTACGATACTTGCATTTCCTGTTATGTATTACTCACATAGGGCACTTGCTAAAATGATATACGCTTCTAATTCTGCTGATGAGGGGATYACAGGTACAATAAGAGAGTATTTTGGAAATAAGGCAAGTATCATTTTTAACATAGTATATTTCGTTTCAATTTATACGATCGTGCTGATGTATTCGGTTGCACTTACAAATACTGCAAGTAGTTTTATCGTGCATCAATTGCACATGCCGGAGCCTCCAAGGGCCATTTTATCTCTTGTATTAGTGCTCGGCCTTATAGCTATACTAAATTTTGGTCAAGATATCATTGTAAAGATAATGAGCATGCTAGTATATCCTTTTATCGTGTCTTTACTTTTTATCTCAATATCTTTAATTCCACAGTGGAATACGTCAATGCTCAGTTTTTCAAGTGTTTCTACTGCTTCAACAGGGACAGGGTATTTTGGAGTGATATTGATGATACTACCAATCATAGTATTCTCATTTAATCATTCTCCTCTGATTTCGTCATTTGTTATAAAACAGAGAGCTACCTATGGAATAGAAGCTACTGATGCCAAATGTGCTCAAATACAAAAAGTTTGTTATATTATGACATTCGTAGTAGTTATGTTCTTTGTTTGGAGTAGTGCACTGAGTTTAACTCCAAAAGATCTTATGATGGCTAAAGAACAAAACTTATCAATTCTATCGTATCTTGCTAATGAGCTTAATTCACCAGTAATCACTATTGCAGCTCCTATCATTGCTTTTGTGGCTATWACWAAGTCTTTCCTTGGCCATTATATAGGGGCATATGAGGTAATGCGTGACGTAATTATCAAGTTTGGTAAAACACGCGGAAAAGCTATCGAAGAAAAAACAGTTAAGACAATGATTCTTGCTTTTGTCGTATTAACATGTTGGTATGTTGCTTATGCAAATCCAAGTATTCTTGGAATCATTGATGCCCTTAGCGGTCCGTTAGTTGCTGCGATCTTATGTCTATTACCAATGTATGCGATTCGTAAAGTACCAGTACTGGCTAAATACAGAGGGAAAATGAGCAATGTATTTGTCATTATTGTAGGTATACTTACTGTCCTAGCAAGTATTAAGTCATTATTCTAATTCGCTATTGTTAGTTCAAGTGCTAAAATAGTGGGATTTGAAAAAAGAATGAAAGAGATTATGGATAAGATAAATCT
>NZ_JBFUIN010000468.1:0-2472 GCF_056401855.1 Bacillus sp. P4_D3 | reverse complement strand
TAATTCTTCTTTAGTAATCCCATTCTCATGTAACGCAACTCCAAAACTCGCTGTTAATTTCGAAATTCCAGAGAATTGCTTTGTTTCAATAAAAAATCGTAATGACTCCGCAACTTGAAAGGCTTCTTTTTCTACCGTATTTGTCACTAATATTATAAATTCCTCTCCTCCCCACCTTGCAAATATATGTTGATTTTCAACTTTAGATTTCATAAGATCTGCAAGCTGTACTAATGCTAAATCGCCAAAATCATGACCATATGTGTCATTTACTGATTTAAAATTATCTATATCAAACAAAATAAGTGCTATTTTTTCATCGTTACGTATTACATTCTCCCACTCTTTCTCCAATATTTGTTGGAATTTCAAACGATTATATATTTCTGTCAATGAATCTATCATTGCAAGTCTTTCTTGCTCTTGATAGATTTCATCTAATTCTGTAATCTCTGTGCATTTTACTATAAATCGCGATAAGTCTTCTGGTAATGGTATCGCACGTAATAGAAAAGTCAATGCTTCTCCTTCATGATTGTACATTTTAATTCTTCTTCCATTTGATAAAGTATCATCCAACCATGTTATATCGTGAGTCGTCGAATAATATCCGTTCTCTCTAATAAGATGTTCTGCAAACACTAAATGTTGTTCGCGATACGTAAATAAATTATCATATCCGAAGAATTGTAAAAAATTCGTATTACAATCAACAATCTCATCATCTTCTACTATAAATAATAAATCATTTTGAAAATCAAACATCGTTTGAAGCAATTCTTGTTGTAAACCTACTTGCCGCACTAAAGAAAGTTGATATAAACTCTTATTCACTTCCTCTAGTACCACTTGTGGGGTTACTGGTGCTATAACAATATTACGTATTCCTAACATTAGTAAATCTGCAAACTCATTGTTTATCTGTTGATCCCAAATGATAATGAATGTACTCCGCGAATCATATATATTCTTTATATATTTTATTTGAGCAAAATCTGTTACATACATAATTACAATATGCGGTCTAGTTCGATGAAACAATATTTCTCCTTCTTCAAAACTATTTGCTATAAACATACATTTTGGATGGACATTTTCTATCGTTTGTTGATGTGTACATCCATCTTCTATATAAAGGACATTCAACTGAAGATCTTGTAATACATTTTGGAAAACAGTATTCTCTAATAAAAAATGTAGTATGTTCATCACTAGTCTTCACTCACTTCATATATCTTGTTTTACTGAATTCCTCACAATCATTTTATAAAAGATTGTTCTCAAAAAAATTCGATTAGTGAGGGATACATATTAACAAGCTAATTGAGAATGTTATCTTCGCCTTTTT
This sequence comes from Bacillus sp. P4_D3, assembly GCF_056401855.1. NCBI lineage: Bacteria > Bacillati > Bacillota > Bacilli > Caryophanales > Bacillaceae > Bacillus > Bacillus sp. P4_D3. Next base: position 1,124 of record NZ_JBFUIN010000468.1, on the reverse strand, counting down.
ACTCAATAAATTCCTTTTTTAGTGTATGATTGTAGGAATTGTATCGTTTGTATGAATGCCCTCCTTAGCACTTAAAACTTGACAATTAAAATAAAGTTATTATATTCTTAAATTCAATAACTTACAAAATGTAAGTAGAATATATTACATGTATTTTAAATTAAGCTGATATGTAATTTGGAGGATATATAATGACAAACAGTGACTTTTTTAACGTTTTATATGAACGCACATCTACACGTGCATTCAACCCCGAAAAAGAAATTTCATCTACAGAATTACACGAAATTTTAAAAGCAGCTGCTCAAGCACCTTCTGCTTGGAACCTGCAACACTGGAAATTCCTTGTTTTCCAAGGCGAAGATGTACAAAAACGATTACATCCAATTGCTTATAACCAACAACAAATTCTTGATGCTTCTGCAGTAGTCGCTATTTTAGGTGATTTAGAAGCTTATAAAAACGTTGAACCCGTTTATGGTCCAATCGTAGAACAAGGATTTATGAAAGAAGAAGCAAAAGAACGCTTAGCTAAAAACATTGAATCTGCATATGCTCGTGAGCAATTCCCAAGAGATGCTGCCTTTTCAAATGCTGCTTTAGCAGCAATGCAACTTATGCTTGCTGCTAAAGCAACTGGCTGGGATACTTGCGCAATTGGTGGTTTCAACCCACAAGCACTAATGGAAGAATTTAATGTTTCATCTCGTTACGTACCAATTATGCTTATTACAATTGGTGAATCAACTTTAAAAGGTCACCCTGCACCGCGCATGAGCGTAGAACAAGTAAGTGAATGGGCGAAATAATAAAAACGAAGGTAATTTCATTACCTTCGTTTTTTTATATTCTGTCACACATCCGTAATATTACAATGTATTATTCGACATCTACACATAGAGAAATTGTAATTTTTACGCTATCACGATAAACAAATATGGCGTTTTGTGTCGAAATTTGTTAAAGCATTGAAATATAACCGTGTATTTTTGTTACAATTGTGATACAATGATAACACTTACTTGTTCTACGCTCATGCGCGGTGCAGGGTGACCTTTTAAAGTTGATTCACCAATTGTAATAAGCATAATTGGTACGTAACGAGATGAAACATTAAATTCTTC
>NZ_JBFUIN010000467.1:0-2478 GCF_056401855.1 Bacillus sp. P4_D3 | reverse complement strand
TAGTAAAGCAATGGGTACAAGAAGATAGTGATTACATAAGAGAAAAAGTAATTGAATATAACCAAAAACAACTTTCAAACGAAGAAAAAACACCTTCAGAAAAGATTAGTTTTATAGTGAAAAATGAAAAAGAAGAAATAGTAGGAGGGATAACGGCAATCACATTTTGGCACCATGTACATGTTGACTTCCTATGGGTTTCTGAAGAATACAGGCACGAAGGTTACGGAAGCAATTTAATGAATCTTATTGAAGAATTTGCAATTAAAAAAGAATGTAGGCTAATCAAATTAGATACTTTTAGTTTCCAAGCCCCTAATTTTTATAAGAAGCATGGGTATAAAGTGATAGGGGTAAGTGAAKATCATCCTAAAGGACATAATCATTACTATTTAGAAAAAAGGTTATAACTGAATCATTAAAGAGTGTATTATGATTAATCTTTTTCAAAATATGCTCTTTTCTTTTGTGTGTCTATGAACACGATATCGTTTCGTATTAGTTATTTACTCAAATTACTTTTTATGAATCCAAACAATTTAATGATAGAATAAAATAAAGACAGAAAATTTTTACCATTCAAGGGGGTTACATATGAAAAAAGTAAATGTTACATACGCACTTCTATATGATGAAACTCATGAAAAGCTATTAATGGTTAAAAACAAAGGGAAAAATGGTTCTTATTACACTTTACCAGGTGGAGCAGTTAAATTCGGGGAAACGTTAGAAGAGGCAGCAATTCGTGAAGTAAAAGAAGAAACAGGGCTAGATATATCCGTAAAAGGGGTTTGTTCCATTAGTGAAGCCTTTTTTGAGGAGAGAGGACATCATGCAATCTTCTTTAATTTTTTAGGAGAAATAATCGGAGGGGAAATCTGTATATCACGGCCAAAAGAGATTGAAGAGATTACCTGGATGGAATTAGATTCAGCAGAACCTTATTTACGTATACCAAAACACTTAAAAAGCCTTTTACAAAAGAAAGAAACAGTTCCTTATATTTTTAATGGAACTATTATTCATCAATCTTCATAAAGATAGTATTTCATTTAAGGCGGGGGAAAAATGGAGTTTATCGTTAATCACAAACAATTTACACAAGCTCTTTCAGAAGTAAGTAAAGCTATCTCAGCAAAAACTTTAATTCCTATATTATCCGGAATAAAAATAACAGCAGATCAATCTGGAATTACTTTAATCGCAAGTGATTCGAATATTTTCATTGAAAAATTCATACCTATTTCAATTGAAGACGAACAAATTGCAACTATTTTAAAAGCAGGGAGTATTGTTGTACCTGCAAAGTATTTCATTGAAATTATTAAGAAAATGCCAAGTGAGATTTTAATAAAAAGTATGAATGAGCAATTGATTACAATTCAATCAGATGAAATTACTTTAAACTTAAATGGATTCTCGGCAAACGAATTTCCAAATGTACCATTTATAGACGAACATGCGGAAATACAAGTTGAGATGGGACAATTAATTGAAGTCTTTAAACAAACTGTCTTTGCAGCAGCTAAAAATGAATCTAGACCCGTTCTTACTGGCGTACATTTCGTTATTGATCATAACAAATTAATTTGTGCTGCTACTGATTCGCACAGACTGGCTTTACGTGAAATAACCATTTCTTCACATGCGAAATTGAATTGCGTTGTACCAAGTTCCACTATTAGTGAATTACTAAAATTAATGAACAGTAATTCAAATTTAGTATACATATATCTTTCAGAGAGTCACATTATCTTTAAATTCGGTACAATTACATTGTATTCAAGGCTTATTGAAGGGAAATATCCTAATATATCCGGCCTAATTCCAAATGAATCCCAAACGGTTATTAATATAGATAGAAAACAGATTTTACAAGGTGTAGATCGGTCAAGTTTATTAGCTAGTGAATGGGCAAACAACAACGTTAACTTAGAAATCATTGACGAATCCACAATACAAATCTCTTCTAACGCTTCTCAGATTGGTAAAATATCCGAGACACAACAAATAGATGCTATTCACGGTGAAAAGCAATTAAATATATCTTTCGATGGACGATATATGGTCGATACTTTAAAAGCAATAAAAGAAGATAGAGTTACTTTAAGTTTTGGTGGTTCCATGAGACCGATATTAATTGAAGCAGGTGAACAATCTGCAGCAATATATTTAATATCACCTGTTAGAACTTATTAAGAACAAAGTAAGGAATTAAATTATGTACAAGCACACTTTAGTTTTATAAAAAGAAATGAAGAACTACTTATGCTAAATAGAGAATATGATCCTGTAAAAGGATTATGGAACGGTGTAGGAGGGAAGATAGAAAAAGGAGAAACACCGTTAGAAAATGCAATTCCAGTAGATATAAGAGAACTCCAAAATAAGTGAATTAACAAAAAGCGAACCTATTTAATATAGTTCGCTTTTTGTTATGATTATACTTCTCGCCACCAATCTGAAGTAGGATAATCT
>NZ_JBFUIN010000466.1:0-2478 GCF_056401855.1 Bacillus sp. P4_D3 | reverse complement strand
GGTGATGGTTGAAATGTATATATTTTATACTCACCATTAGTTGATATACTAAACAAATATTAAATAGAGAAATATATATGGTACCAATCTTATTAAGTTCCTTATGTTTTTAAAGAGAAGGAGTTTCCTTTTTTCTTATTGAAGTATTGTTCGAGTCAGTTTGACGACGGTCAAAATTTTTTGGGAATAAAAACAAAAAGGATGATAGGGAGTATTTACATGAAAACTATTTTAAAGTACACAATTGAACCCCCTAAAGATTTCAATGAATTATTAACTATGTATGAATCTTTAGGGTGGAATTCTCTTAGCTTATCGGTTAATGAGTTAGAGAAAATGTGTAAACAAAGTTGGTATGCAATTTATGTTTTTGATGACCAAAAGTTAGTAGGGATGGGACGGATTATATCAGATGGTGTAATTACGGGCATTATTTGCGGAGTGTGTGTATTACCGGAATATCAGTCCAAAGGCATTGGAAAAGAAATAGTGGAACGATTAATCCGGCACTGCGAACAAAAACGAGTTATTCCACAACTTATGTGCGTTGAAGATTTAAAACATTACTATGAATCAATTGGATTTGAGGAATTTTCGATTGGTATGACGAAGCATATTATACGATAGCAGGGTTTTATTTATTAAGTTTTTTATGTATTCAAATCTATTTTTAGATTTTAAAAACCTAATAATAAAGGAGACAAAAGTCATGGAGATTGCTAAGGGAGTAGAGATGTTACATCTTGAATTCCAAGGGTATATTATTCACCCAATTCTTTTATGGGATGATGAAATGGCAGTTTTAATAGATACTGGATTTCCTGGACAAATTGAAGATATACAAGTAGAAATGGATAAGGTTGGAGTATCGTTTGGTAAACTAAAAGTCGTGATTTTGACGCATCAGGATATAGATCATATAGGTAGTCTTCCTGAACTATTACAAAACTGTGGAAGTAATATAACAGTCTATGCTCACGAGCTAGACAAGCCATATATCGAGGGGGAGTTACCCTTATTGAAGGATGCACAAGTACAGAATCCTCCGAAAGGAAAAGTGGATGATACTTTGATTGACGGTCAAGAACTTTCCTATTGCGGTGGTATTCTTATTATTCATACCCCAGGGCACACTCCTGGTCATATTAGTTTATATTTGAGACAAAGTAAAACTCTTATCGCTGGGGATTCAATGTATAGCGTAAACGGAATTTTAGGGGGAATTCATGCCCCGACTACTTTGGATATAAAAGAAGCGCAAAATTCTTTGAAGAAGTATTTAAATCTAGAAATWGATTCGGTAGTTTGTTACCATGGTGGATTAAGTAAGGGGAATATAAATGCACAAATTCAAAAGCTGTAAATAAGAATTTTTTGTTAATTGGTGCTAAAGTATAATCTAATTGCTAGTATATAAATAAAACCCTTAAATTAATAAAGAGCATGTTTGAAGGGATTTCAAACGTGCTCTTTATTAAATATAATCAATTTAATTTTAATGACTTAACCCATTCCAATAAAACGAAACGATTTGTTTTGCTAATTCATCTATATTTGCAAGAGTAGGATTGTGATTCTCATCTTTAAAATTCCCGATTGATAATAAAGCTACGAAAGCATGGGCAGCAAATTTAGGATCTCCTTTAGGTATTTCTCCAAGGACCGTCGCATTATCGAGTGCTTTTTCCAATACGTCATACATGTTATCCTCGGCATTTTTTAATTCCTTCAATTGCTCTTCAGATAAGGATAGTTTTGCATCTTTCATAAAGTTCTTCATATCAATATCCATCGTTGCGTGTAAGTATACTGTAGCAAAGTCCAATAATCTTTCTTCCAAAGTCTTATTTGTAGAGAGGATTTGATCCATATTTTCTCTTATTCGTACCATCATTTGAATCATAGTAGCGGTAAATAAATCCGCTTTTGTTGAATAGTAATAGTAGACGGTTGCTTTTGTAACACCACATTCTTTCGCGACCTCATCCATCGAAACAACTTGATAATTTTGAGTGAGAAATAACCTAGTTGCAACTTCTAAAATGATTGCTTTTGTAGATTTTGTATTTTTATTTTGACGAGGCCTTCCGAGAGGACGTTGTTTTTGATCCAAATACATTCGCTCCTGACATTTATGATTGAGATAATTATAACATAATTTTTTAATCATTCTTGATTAATTAACCGACCAGTATATATAATTAATATTGGTCGGGAAAAGGAAGGTGGGTTTTTATGAAAAAGCACCCGTTAAATATGTTAGGGAAGCTTGTAGCAGGGAAGAATACGCAATGGATAACTTTATCGGTTTGGATTCTTATTACATTGGTACTTTCATTTACGTTGCCACAAGTAAACAGTATGAAAGAACCGAATCCGAAAAATTTACCTGAAACAGCTATGTCACAGCAAGCTGAAGCACTTATGAAAAAAGAATTTCCTAATAATGCAGGAAATCCGTTGTTAGTTGTATGGCAT
>NZ_JBFUIN010000465.1:0-2478 GCF_056401855.1 Bacillus sp. P4_D3 | reverse complement strand
CAAGAAGAGTTGTATAAACAAATAAAAGAAGAAAAAGGTGCAGTTACTATATTCTTAAAGAGCGGAGTAAGAATAGTAGGGGAAGTAGTTGGAGTAGATAGATTTACAGTATTAATATTAGTAGATGGAAAACAACAACTTATTTATAAGCAGGCAATATCAACAATTATGAAATAAGACACTCAAAATGAGTGTCTTATTTCATAATTAAATGGTTACTGTTTGCATGCTTCAACATCAATGCCGGCAGCGATTAATTTTTTTTCTCCGTCTTGTTCAATGATTTTTTGTAATTTAGACAAGAAAGAGTCAAAATCTGTATGTTTACCAACTTGGAAAGTCATTTTATGCTCAATTGGTAGCCAAGTATCAATATCAGCTTCGTTATGTTGAATTTTCACTTCAAGTTTATCGAGCGCGTTAGCAACTTTTGCTTCATACGTTTCTTTCGCTTCGAACTCCATCCATAAATCGTATAATTCTTCGCCAAGAGAACCTTCTAGTGTATGTTTAATATTTAAAATAGCCTTTTGCTCATTTTTTTGTTTTTGTAATTGTAATTCATGGCTATTCATTGTATCAAAGGCAGGAATATCACCAGCTTCTGCTTCAACAAGATCGTGAATTATGACCATTTTAAGTAATTTTTCTATGTGTACTTTTTGATCCAAATAAGGCTCAACTAAGATAGCCATTAAGGACATACGCCACGTATGTTCAGCAACACTTTCTTGACGTCCGTTAGAAAGCCAACTATGTCGCATTTCATATTTTAGTTTTTCTGCTAATGCAATGACTTGCAAAATTTTATGTTCCATCGTGATCCTCCTCATATTTCTATACTATAATTCTAATATGGAAATGAAATGTGTCAATTTTATGAGTATATTGCGATAAATAGATGATAAGCGTATAATGAATGTTATATGTGAAAACGCATTATTAAAATAAAAAAATGTTTTATAAAAATGAAAAGGAAGGGCAGGAATATGGGAGACGAAAATCAAGTATTAGCTAGACCACAAAGAAAAAAAAGGAAGTTTGACATTTCTAGCCCAATTGGCATTATAGTAGGTTTTGCGATTGTAATAGCGGCAATCATGCTTGGCGGCGGTGGAATAAAAGGTTTTAAAAACTTCTTAGATGTTTCATCTATTTTAATCGTTATAGGAGGAACAACAGCGACAATCGTTGTGGCATATAGATTTGGAGAAATAAAAAAATATACGAAAAGTATTTTTACTGTTTTACATAGAAGAGAAGAAGATTTAGAACAGTTAACGGATTTGTTCGTTGATTTTTCGAAAAAGTCTAAAAAACATGGCTTGCTTTCTTTAGAAGTTGATGGAGAGCAAGTAGACAATCCTTTTATTCAAAAGGGAATTCGTTTAATGTTAAGCGGCTATGATGAAGTGGAATTAAAAGAAGTGTTAATGAAAGATGTTGAAACTGAAGTGTATGAGTTAAGAAAAGGAGCAACATTATTAGATAAAATTGGTGATTTCGCTCCAGCATGGGGCATGATAGGAACATTAATTGGTCTTATTATTATGTTGCAAAACTTACAAGATACCTCACAAATTGGTACAGGGATGGCAGTTGCGATGTTGACGACATTATATGGATCTTTGATTGCAAATATGATTGCAATACCGTTATCTGAAAAGGTGTATCGCGGTATTGAAGATTTGTATACAGAGAAGAAGTTTGTAATAGAAGCAATTTCAGAGCTGTACCGAGGACAAATTCCTTCCAAATTAAAGTTAAAACTTGATACATACGTATATGAAACGAAGATAAAAAAAGAAAAACGAGCAGCCTAGTAGTTTGAGGAGTGGTATGATGAGCAAGCGACCGCAAAGAGGATCGCCTCGTTGGATGACGACTTTTACTGATTTAACGATGTTATTGCTAACTTTCTTTGTATTACTAGTTGCGACTTCAAAGCAAGATACAGTAAAATTATCAAAGATGCTTGAAAAGTTCAGTGACGCGGAGCAAGTAAATGCAAAAGTAATGGAAAATACAATACCAGATATTTCACATGAAAAAAATGATGAAAAAGCAGTTTCAAAAAAGCGCATGGATGAATTGTATAAAAAGTTAAAAGCATATGTGGATAATAATGGTGTTAGTCAAGTGAATGTATATCGAGAAGATACAGGTGTTAGCATCGTTATAGTAGACAATTTAATATTCGATACGGGTGATGCGAATGTTAAGCCGGAAGCGAAAGAAGTAATTAGTCAATTAGTAGGGTTCTTCCAATCGGTACCAAATCCAATTGTTGTAGAAGGACATACAGATAGCAGACCGATTCATAATGAAAAATTCCCTTCCAACTGGGAATTATCTTCAGCACGTGCAGCTAATATGATTCATCATTTAATTGAAGTGTATAATGTGGATGATAAAAGGTTAGCAGCGGTAGGGTATGCAGACACAAAACCAGTAGCACCAAATGATTCACCACAAAAT
>NZ_JBFUIN010000464.1:0-2479 GCF_056401855.1 Bacillus sp. P4_D3 | reverse complement strand
GTTGTAATCCCTCTCACTAAGCGAGAGTGAATCGCTTTTCGCACATCTACCCCGTTCTTTGTAACAATTAATGCCGTAATCTTCACATGACGGGTATGAATCGCATCAATAATTCTCGTTGATATATACAAAGTGACTAAAGTATATAATGCTTTTTCCCATCCATACACATAGCCAGCAGCGATAATGATAAGTGCATTRAAGAAGAAAAAATACGTGCCGACAGGCTTATCTTTTATCTTTGATAAAATCATGGCGATAATATCTAGGCCACCTGTAGAAGTACCCCACTTTAAAGCAACTCCTACCCCAATCGCGGAAATAATACCACCAAAAATCGCATTCAATATAATATCATTCGAAACCGCTCTAACTGGGATAATTTCTAAAAACAAAGTCATAAATATAACACAGAGAAAACTAAAAAACGTAAAAGCCTTTCCAACCTTTTTCCATGCTAAAATAACGACGGGAATATTAAATAAACTAAACAATACACCCGTAGATATATGAATGGATAAAAAGTCACCTAATACTTGCGATAATAATTGAGACAATCCAGCAAAGCCACTCGCATATACTTTCGCTGGTGTTAAAAATAAATTCATCCCAATCGCATTTAATAAACCTGCAATAATCACAACGACTAACTTCTTAATAAGTTCAGTATAATTCAGCTTCAAATCCATTTCTAATCCACCTTTAGTATTCATGAATGCACCGCTATACATAGTCTTTACGAAAAAGGAAATGATAAACATACAACGTTTAGAAATGGAGTTGATACATATGCCACATACGAGCGATAACGACAAAAAAGCACGCGACAATAATGCAAAGCGCACTCAAAAAAATGAACAAGAGCAAAAAAATATTCAGCAAGGGAAACGTGCATATTCTAAGAAAACCGATCACCTTTGATTACATCGTACATCAACGTTAATGTTGATGTACTTTTTTTTACATTTTACAGGGAAAAAACATTAAAAATTCACTTCATGTTCACTTCTATATTCTACAATAGCGATAACATATTCGGATGAGGTGTTAGCATGAAAGGAAAAAATACATTCATTATCACTGCACTAATAAGTATATTAATGCTATCTGCTTGCGGACAAAAAAATGACTCGGCCACAATCGCTACAACAACAAACTCAACCATTGCGAAGAGCGATTTCGAAAAACAATTGAAAGATCGATATGGAAAAGACATGCTATACGAAATGGTAGCACAAGATGTTATTACTAAAAAATATAAAGTATCTAATGATGCAGTAGATAAAGAAGTAGAAAAAGCAAAAGATCAATATGGAGAACAATTCAAAGCAACACTAGAAAATAATCGTTTAAAAGATGAAGAAGATTTCAAAAATCAAATTAGATTCAAACTTTCATTAAATGAAGCGATTAAACAAAGCGTTACAGAAAAAGATGTGAAAGACCACTATAAACCAGAAATTAAAGCTAGTCATATTTTAGTAAGTGACGAAAATGAAGCGAAAGAAATAAAGAAGAAATTAGATACCGGCACTTCATTTGAAGAATTAGCGAAACAAGAGTCTCAAGATATATTATCAAAAGATAATGGCGGAGACCTCGGATACTTCGGGGCAGGCAAAATGACACCTGAATTTGAAAAAGCTGCTTACAAATTAAAACCTGGCCAAATTAGCAATCCCGTTAAATCACCAAACGGCTATCACATTATTAAACTAACTGATAAAAAAGATTTAAAACCTTACGATGAAGTGAAAGACTCTATACGTAAAGACTTAGAAGAAGAACGTATTACCGACCCTTCCTTCGGTCAAAAATTATTACAAGATGAATTAAAAAAGGCGGATATTAAAATAAACGATAGTGATTTGAAAGATACATTTTCTCATCTTTTTGGGAAAGGGAACTAAAATAAAGCACGATCTTATTTTTTTAAATAAGGTCGTGCTTTTTATTCTTTCATTACTACTTTCAGCTTTTTCTTCAGACTTTTATAATGCCAATTGATGTGATCTAGTTCTATCTCTACTTCAATTAATATATCTATTAAGTCATCTTTATTTTGCTGAAAGTTCACCATACTCTCAAGCAACTTTTCAAACCTTTGACTACTCTCATATATATCATTTAAATCCGTCGCTAATATTTCACGTTCTTTTTCGGAGGATAATACGGAACGACGGTTTATTAATTGTTCCAGTTCATTATCTTGCACTTCCGTACCTCCGTTTCAATATCTCATCTATTCTTTCTTAATCTCTTGTAACTAAAAGCATACAAAATTCAACTGAAGCTATTAGGGGCACCATACCCAAAAAAGAAAACTGTACATTTAGACATAAAATTGACGCATTTCAATTTATTCCCTGTACGTTAAGGAACTAGTTTGTATATTTGTGGAGATATACGAGACAGGTGTGAATTTAGGGGAATCCAATATTTTCTATTCAAATATGATAGAATGGAAATATATCCAAAA
>NZ_JBFUIN010000463.1:0-2481 GCF_056401855.1 Bacillus sp. P4_D3 | reverse complement strand
CTGTCGGAAGTGGTGTTGTCCATATTTTGAAAGAACATTATCAAAAGATTGCTCTTGATACAGGATATGAAGTAAAGGTAAAGACAGTCGTTGTACGTGATTTGGAAAAAGAACGTGATGTTTGCATTGATGGAATCGTAGTAACAAGTAATGTCGATGAAGTTCTAAATGATTCAAATATTGATATTGTAGTAGAGGTCATGGGCGGAATTGAAGAAGCGAAACAACATATTATGAAGGCTTTGCAAAGTAAGAAACATGTCGTAACAGCAAATAAAGATTTAATGGCCGTATACGGTGCGGAGCTTTTGCAATTGGCAAATAAAAATGAATGTGATTTATGTTATGAAGCAAGTGTAGCGGGTGGGATTCCAATATTAAGAGGATTAACAGACGGGCTAGCGTCGGATCAAATTGAAAAAATAATGGGAATTGTAAATGGAACAACAAATTACATGTTAACAAAGATGAGTCAAAATGGATGGTCGTATGAAGAGGCTTTACAGGAGGCACAAAAATTAGGTTTCGCAGAATCCGATCCAACAGCGGATGTAGATGGGCTAGATGCTGCGAGAAAGGTAGCAATTCTTGCTAACTTAGGTTTTTCGATGAATGTTTCTTTAGATGATGTTCAAGTTAGAGGTATTCGAAAGGTTGAAAAAGAAGATTTAGAGATGGCCGAAAAATTAGGATTTACTATGAAATTAATTGGTAAAGCTGAAAAACAAGGATCATCCATTCACTTAAGTGTAGAACCGACTTTATTACCAAGTCATCATCCGCTATCGAATGTGAATAATGAATTCAATGCGGTGTATGTTCACGGTCAAGCAGTAGGAGAAGTGATGTTTTACGGACCTGGAGCTGGGAAGTTACCAACTGGTTCTGCTGTAGTAAGTGACATTATTTCAATCGTTAAAAATATGAATCGAGTTCCGAAAAATAAAAGTGTATTAAAAGAACCGGAGCCGTATGAATTACAAGGAGATGAAGAAGTAGTTTCGAAATACTTTTTGCGTATTTCATTACGAGATGAGCCTGGAATGTTACAAAAAATAACAGAATGTTTCGTTGATTATTCTGTGAGTTTAAAAGAGGTAATTCAATTACCTTTGAATCGTGAGCTTGCAGAAGTCGTTGTTGTGACGCATCGAACTTCAAAATATCAATTCGAACAAGTTTTAGGGGCGATAGAAGATGTCGCAAGTGAAATAAACAGTTACTACATTATTGAGGAGGAAAAACAATATGTATAAAGGACTATTAAAACAGTATGCTTCTTATTTACCAGTGAATGAAAACACACCTGATGTCAGCTTAATGGAAGGAAATACACCCCTTATTCCATTATTAAATATATCAAAACAATTAGGGATTCAGTTATACGGAAAGTATGAAGGAGCGAATCCAACAGGTTCTTTTAAAGATCGTGGTATGGTAATGGCCGTTGCAAAGGCGAAAGAAGAAGGGGCAGAGGCAATCATTTGTGCATCTACAGGTAATACATCGGCATCGGCTGCAGCTTATGCGGCACGCCTCGGGATGAAATGTATTATCGTAATACCAGAAGGGAAAATTGCGCATGGGAAATTAGCGCAAGCAGTTGCTTATGGAGCGGAGATTATTTCAATAGAAGGGAATTTTGATGATGCACTTAGAGCTGTAAGAAATATTGCTGCAGAAGAGCCGATAACATTAGTAAACTCAGTGAATCCTTATCGAATTGAAGGGCAAAAAACAGCGGCATTTGAAATTTGTGACCAGTTGCAAAACGCACCAGATGTTCTAGCTATCCCTGTTGGAAATGCTGGGAATATTACAGCATATTGGAAAGGGTTCTGTGAATACGAGAAAGAAAAAGGCTATAAGAAGCCAAGAATTCACGGTTTTGAAGCGGAAGGGGCAGCTGCAATTGTAAAAGGACATGTAATTGAAGAACCTGAAACAATTGCAACAGCAATACGCATTGGTAACCCAGCGAGTTGGTCATATGCAGTAGAGGCTGCTGAGCAGTCTCGAGGTGAGATAGATATGGTATCAGATGAGGAAATATTACATGCGTATAGATTGCTAGCAAAAACGGAAGGAGTTTTCGCTGAGCCAGGATCAAATGCTTCATTAGCTGGCGTAATGAAACATGTTCAATCTGGAAAAATCAAAAAGGGAGAAACAGTAGTTGCAGTATTAACTGGAAATGGTTTGAAAGATCCTGATATCGCAATTTCTTCTAATAAATTAGATATTGTAAGTGTTTCAAATGATATAGAACAAATTAAAGAACATATAAAAGGGGTGATTATGTCGTGATACCATTGAGAGTACGTGTGCCTGCTAGTACAGCGAATGTTGGACCTGGATTTGATTCTGTTGGAATAGCTTTGTCATTATATTTAGAAGTGAGTGTAAAGGGAGAAGCTGATAAGTGGCAAGTGATACATTCTTTTGACGATTCAATTCCAACAGACGATAAAAATTTAATTG
>NZ_JBFUIN010000462.1:0-2481 GCF_056401855.1 Bacillus sp. P4_D3 | reverse complement strand
ATTATACACTATATGAAATGTGTGAAGCTGGAGAGAAGATTATGGAGAAGGAAAAAGGCATTTATCCGAATCTTGATTACTATGCTGCTCCAGTATATTGGATGCTTGGTATTCCAATTCAACTTTACACACCAATCTTCTTTAGTTCTAGAACAGTAGGGTTATGTGCACACGTAATTGAGCAACATGCGAACAATCGTTTGTTCCGTCCACGTGTAAATTATATTGGCGAGCGACATGCATTTAGTAAATAAAAACAACTGGGGAGTTGTTAGCGCCGCCCGCCAGATGGGTGTTTGACCGACACCCATCATTAATAATAACGAATTTTCGACAGAAAGGGAAGAATAGTATGATTAAAACAAATGAAATTAAACAAAAAGATGCATTATTAGAAGAAATTACGGATTATGTATTAAATAAAGAGGTTACAAGTGCAGAAGCATTCAGCACTGCTCGCTACGTATTACTTGATACACTTGGATGCGGAATTTTAGCGCTACAATATCCAGAGTGTACAAAATTATTAGGACCAGTTGTACCAGGAACAATCGTGCCAAATGGTACACGCGTACCAGGTACGTCATATGTACTTGATCCAGTAAAAGGCGCATTTAATATCGGATGTATGATCCGTTGGTTAGACTATAACGATACTTGGCTTGCAGCAGAATGGGGACATCCATCTGATAACTTAGGCGGAATTTTAGCAGTAGCAGATTATATTAGCCGTGTTCGTATTTCAGAAGGAAAAGAACCATTAAAAGTACGTGAAGTACTAGAAATGATGATTAAAGCACATGAAATTCAAGGTGTACTTGCTTTAGAAAACAGCTTAAACCGTGTTGGTCTTGACCATGTATTATACGTAAAAGTAGCAACAACTGCGGTAGTTGCGAAAATGCTTGGCGGAACGCGTGAAGAAATCTTTAATGCATTATCACATGCGTGGATTGATAATTCTAGTCTTCGTACATATCGTCATGCTCCAAATACTGGTTCACGTAAATCATGGGCAGCAGGAGATGCGACGAGCCGCGGTGTTCATCTTGCAATGACTGCTCTAAAAGGTGAAATGGGTTACCCAACAGCATTATCTGCGCCAGGATGGGGATTCCAAGATGTATTATTTAATAAGCAGGAATTAAAATTAGCAAGACCACTAGAATCGTATGTAATGGAAAATGTATTATTCAAAGTGTCATTCCCAGCAGAGTTCCATGCACAAACAGCTGCAGAATGTGCTGTGAAATTATATCCTGAAATTAAAGAAAGATTAGAAGAAATTGATCGTATTACAATTACAACTCATGAATCAGCAATTCGTATTATCGATAAAGAGGGACCATTAAATAACCCAGCTGATCGCGATCATTGCTTACAATACATTACGGCAATTGGTTTATTAAAAGGAGATATCGTTGCGGATGATTATGAGGATGTAGCAGCGAATGATCCACGTGTAGATGAATTACGTAATAAGATGGTTGTTGTTGAAAACAAACAGTACAGTTTAGATTACCTTGATCCGAACAAGCGCTCAATCGCCAACGCTGTTCAAGTTCATTTTAAAGATGGTACTGTAACAGAAAATGTGGAATGTGAATACCCACTTGGCCACCGTTTCCGTAGAGACGAAGCGATTCCAAAAGTTGTTCAAAAATTCACTGCAAATATGGCAGGTCATTATTCTAGTAAGCAACAAGAAAAAATTCATGAAGTTTGTCTAAATGAAGAAAAACTAGAAAATATGAATGTAAACGAATTTGTAKATCTATTCTTAATTTAATAATAGGGGGAATTTAGAATGGCTTGGGTTGTGAATAAACAGTCAACACAAGAGGAGCTTGCGAATCGCTTCCGAGCTTTAGTAGAAGCAAATGAAATTTTACAAATTCCAGGTGCTCATGATGCAATGGCGGCTCTTGTTGCGAAAAATACAGGTTTTTCAGCTCTTTATTTATCGGGAGCTGCTTATACTGCAAGTAAAGGGCTACCAGATTTAGGAATCGTGACATCTACTGAAGTAGCAGAGAGAGCAAGGGATCTAGTAAGAGCTACAGATTTACCAGTTCTTGTTGACATTGATACAGGATTTGGTGGAGTACTAMACGTAGCGAGAACAGCTGTAGAAATGGTGGAAGCGAAAGTTGCGGCTGTTCAGATTGAAGATCAACARTTACCAAAGAAATGTGGACATTTAAATGGTAAGAAACTTGTTACTACAGAAGAATTAGTTCAAAAAATTAAAGCGATTAAAGAAGTTGAGCCAAGTTTATATATTGTAGCACGCACAGATGCTCGCGGCGTGGAAGGATTAGATGCAGCGATTGAAAGAGCGAACGCATATGTAAAAGCAGGGGCAGATGCAATATTCCCAGAAGCGCTTCAATCGGAAGAAGAATTCCGTTTATTTACTAGCAAAGTGAATGCACCTTTACTAGCAAATATGACTGAGTTCGGGAAAACACCATATTATAG
>NZ_JBFUIN010000461.1:0-2482 GCF_056401855.1 Bacillus sp. P4_D3 | reverse complement strand
CCACTTATTCGATTTCTTTGTGATACGAAGTGTACCTAACTTATGTTTTAACAAATCCAAATTGCGATTTTTTTTATTGATTAATAAAGCACGGACCTTTAAACGAGTGGACTTTCCATTTACCTTMAAYGGGATTGAAATATRAGTRGSWTCAAATRAATAATTTTGATTGTTCCATACACAAACAGGTCTCTTTARAATCGGRATGATTTTATAATKRCTTTTCTTTACTTTTGTAGCAAACAAACTTTTYGCGTCTTTAATCGCTTGATTCTTCACYGCACTTGGGATATTTGCTTCAATATCTTTTGTGCTTTTTTTCGTACTTTTCTTTGCTTYMACCATTTCYGATACAAGTGTATTTATAACTTTGATATATTCGTGACTRCTTTGTTCCAATAAACGGATTTGYYCTTTTGTTGGAATCAATTTCACTTTCACTGTTAGGGTCTGTGACATACGTTTCATCCCCTTGTTTTTTGATTTTCAACATCRTTCATTTRATACATTTCTAGCAATAGAAACAAAATGAGAACGTGTCCATAAACTTTGCAACTGCATGAGACGAKAAGATTTTTCTCTCAAACACTTTGAACCGTTCTTCTATAATCATTTATTCTCGTTACAATATATCTTTTATTCTCAGAAAATCACAACAAAAAGACCTAGAGAAACTACCTATACTTTGGATACTTAAAGTACCACRAACCTTGCGATTTTTAGTGGTACTCCGTATCCAACCTCACTTYCATCCCATGCCTAAAGGCAATGGGCTTTCTCGTTCGGAAAGGGCTGTAATTTCAACATTTTCTATTTCCCCTTTCCTTTAGTTTCCACAAAACAGTACTCATATATATGTAGCAATATATTTATAATTATATTTTCCATCACTACATTTAATTTCCTTGTTTTTCCTAAAAAAAAGACACAGAGATTTCTCCCCATGCCTACTTATAGCTTTAAAAATTAACTACTGAATATTTTTATTGCGCTCTAATTGATTTTGAATTCCTGACCTATCAATTTGAATCCAATACTCTGCAATTTTTCCATCTTCTACTCTATACACTGCACTTGCTATTTGAATTATTGGAAGTCCTGTAGGTTGATATCCATCAATTTCTCCTACATGCATACCTACTTGTTTCCAACGTACATATACTTTACTTCCTTGTACTAAAAATTCTTGAATTTCTAAAGAAAAATCACCATATACTTCAACCATCTCTCTTACATGTTCGGCATAATCTTCAGGTGTTCTACAAACTGTTTGTTCTTCTTCAGATACAATTTGATGTGCCAATACTTTTTCTGCCATTAATTGATTTGCATAGTCAGGATGATTCCCTGAACGTACTTCATCAAAAAATTTTCTAACAATTTGTTCTGGCGTCATTTTAAAACCCCCTTATTAAGAAATCCAATACTAATCATATCATAGCTTATTGTAATCTAACTATTAAAGTAAACTGATTCGTGTATACAATAAAAAGATAAAATCTCTTCTTTCTTAAGAAATTCCACTTGTTCCCCCTGAAAATTCACAATAATAATTATCTACTTCTTTACCGCATGCACATAATGCACCGTCTCAAAAGCTTTTAAATAATCGTTTCGTCCTTCAAAATATAATGTATGAATATCCTTTGGTGCTAAGTGCTCATAAATGAGTAAGCCCGCCTTCTCTAACAGTGCTTCCATTTCGGTATAAGAAAAACACGATTTCATCGGTTCTCCGCCTACTGCAGCCATTTTCACCATTTTTTCAACTCGATTGGACAGCCCTTTTTCTGTAAATAAGTTTTCATCCGGATAATCGAAAACGATAGAACTCCCTTCTGGAACCATTTCGAATAAGCATTCTATTAAACTGGAAAGTTCCTCTTTCGTTAAATAATACGTAACACCTAAAAGACTAAAGAAAGTTTTTTTATTTTCAAATCCTTCATTGCGTAACTGTTCATAGGAAAATCCTTTCGTAAAATCCATCGAAACAAAATGAAGGTTATTTGGAATTTCAAATTCTGCTTCTTTCACTTTTACCTTCTTAGCCTGTTGCGTAGAAGGATGATCCACTTCAAATATTTCTATTTTATTTTCTAATTCTCGGTGCCTAAAACTGAACGTATCTAATCCCGCACCGAGTATGACGTATTGYTTTGCTCCTAGTGTAATTTCATGTAGTAATACTCGTTCACAATAGGCTGCACGTGCTAAAGGTGTTGGTGACAACTGAACTTGCGTAATCCATTTTAATATTTCTTTTGGATTGTCTTGAAACCGCTCTGCAATGTCTTTATTGAAAAAATGTATCCCTTGAACCATGTTCATTTCAATATTGTTACGCTCTTTTTGTGAAATTAAATTTTTAGCTACATAATCATCAAAGATTGTAGGATTATCAAATTCACTATGATACGCCCTTCCGAAAGCTGATACTAACGACGTTACACTTGCTTCACCTTTGTTCATGCACATACAC
>NZ_JBFUIN010000460.1:0-2488 GCF_056401855.1 Bacillus sp. P4_D3 | reverse complement strand
ATATATGTTATACCATTTACAGCAATGGTGGGTACGAGTGGGTACGTATTATATACGTATGCATACCGTCCTTATACAATTATGCTTAGTATTGCAACGATGGGATTGCCACTTGCCGTTTCGAAAATGGTATCAAAATATGATCAACTCAATGATTATCATACGGTTAAAAGAGTATTAAAGAGTGGTATTGTTTTTATGCTTTTAATGGGGGTTATCTCGTGTTTTACGTTATATATGTTAGCGCCGCATTTAGCTGAACTTGTAATCGATGGAAACGATCAGTCGGGGAATAGTGTAACGGCGGTCACTTACAATATTCAAATTGTAAGTTTTGCGTTATTACTCGTTCCTGTAATGAGCTTGTTACGTGGTTTCTTTCAAGGTTTTCAATCTATGGGACCTTCTGCGCTCAGTGTAGTTGTAGAGCAATTTTTTCGGGTCTTAACTATTTTGATAGGAAGCTTTGTCGTTTTATATGTCATAAAAGCTTCTGTTTCGTTGGCAGTTGGTATTTCAACGTTTGGAGCATTTATGGGAGCACTAGGTGGATTAAGTGTTTTAAGTGCGTATTATATAAGAAGGAGAAAACATTTAAAGAAAAAAGAGATGGCAAGTATACCACAAACAACGAAATCTTTTTTCTCGTTATATAAGGAGCTCTTTACATATTCAATACCGTTTGTTGTGGTTGGTTTAGCAATTCCGTTGTATCAGACAATTGATACATTTACAATTAATAAACTACTTATACAAATAGGATATATGCAAGGAGAAGCTGAAAAGATTAATGCGATAATTGGTCTTGTTCAGATGGTTGTACTTATCCCGGTTTCTGTTGCAACGGCTTTTAGTATGTCCCTTGTACCTGAAATGACGAAAGCTTATACAGCGGGAAATGAGAAGCTACTGTATAAACACCTTACAAGGACAAATTTATTAGTGGTAGGAATTACCGTACCGGCGGCGATTGGAATGATGGTTTTAGCAAAACCAGTGTATACTCTTTTATTTGGTGCGGGAAATGATCCAGAGATGGGCAGTATTATTTTGCAGTATTATGCTCCTGCTTGTATACTATTCTCACTATTTACAGTAACCGCGGCCATGTTACAAGGAATTAATCAACAACAGAAAACAGTGCTAGGATTAGTAATCGGAATAACTGTGAAGATAGTTTTAAATATTGTATTGCTACCGTATTTTGATTATGTAAGTTTTATCATTTCAACATACGCTGGCTATACGATTTCAGTCGGCTTTAACTTGTGGATGCTTTCTAAATATGTTATAAAGGCAACATAAGCTTTTTAAAAGGCAGAGAACACTCTGTCTTTTTCTATGTTTACAAGATTTTTCTTAAAAAAACGTTTTCAAAATAATTTTTCTATTGAAATTTAATCGTTTGTTTCATATGCTGAAAATAGCGGTTCAAAAACTGTTGTTTAAGTGAGGTAGATTCCCACATGTAAAAAGAATCGGGGTGATAGTATGTTAAATATTTATTTAACAGACCGAAACGGAAAACTACAAGAGATTGAGGAAATGCAAAAGGGCTGCTGGATTAATGTACTTCATCCAACAGAAGAAGAAATTCAGTATCTAGTACAAACTTTAAATGTAGACTTAGATTTCATTAAAGACCCTTTGGATGATGAAGAACGCTCTCGTATTGAAAAGGAAGACAATAATACTTTAATTATCGTGGATATTCCGACAGTCAGACATGATGAAGAAGGAAATTCAATTTATGACACGATTCCAATAGGTATGATTGTAATGCCAGATTGTTTTGTTACTATTTGCTTAGAAGAAAATCCAATTTTTGAACGCTTTATTAATCAACGTATTAAAGAATTTTATACGTTTAAAAAGACGCGCTTCGCACTTCAGCTCTTATATACAATTTCTACTTATTATTTAAGGTACTTAAAGCAAATTAATCGAAAAACAATCGATTTAGAGCACCAATTAAATAAGTCGATGAAAAATAAAGAAATTTTCACATTGCTCGGCCTTGAAAAAAGTTTAGTTTATTTTACAACATCATTAAAGGCAAATAAAATTGTAATTCAAAAATTAATGCGAAACAGTACATTTTTGAAAATGTATGAAGACGATCAAGATTTACTAGAAGATGTATTAATTGAAAATAAGCAGGCTATTGAAATGGCGGAAATATATAGTCACATCTTAAGTGGAATGATGAATACATTTAGTTCGGTTATTTCTAACAATTTAAATAGTGTTATGAAACTGTTGACTTCTATTACAATCATTTTATCATTACCAACGATGGTTTCTAGTTTCTTTGGAATGAATGTAAAGGTTCCATTTGAAGGGGAAGCATATGGTTTTGTAATTGTACTTATAATATGTGTAACATTATCTTTCACTTTAGCATTTGTTTTTTGGAAGAAACGTTACTTTTAATGATAAGAAAGCTGCTCTAGCATAGTTATAAAACTGCGCTAGAGCAGCTTTTTTT
>NZ_JBFUIN010000459.1:0-2488 GCF_056401855.1 Bacillus sp. P4_D3 | reverse complement strand
GCTTTATCACGGGGTGATTTCAGAGCGTACGCGTCCAGTTGAAGAATGGCTAACGGGCATAGAAAGCGTGACGAAAGAAGAAATTGTGAAAGTTGCTAATAATATTGAACTAGATACAATTTACTTTTTACATGGAACGGAGGGAGAATAAATGGAGAAAATTGTGTATGAGCAATTAAAAGAGACGCTATATTATGAAAAACTTCCGAATGGATTAGACGTATATATCTTACCGAAACAAGGCTTCAACAAAACATTTGCAACATTTACGACGAAGTACGGCTCTGTTGATAATACATTTGTTCCGCTTGGAAAAGAAGACATGACTCGTGTACCAGATGGAATTGCTCATTTCCTTGAGCATAAATTGTTTGAAAAAGAGGACCATGACGCGTTTCAATTGTTTAGTAAACAAGGTGCTTCAGCGAACGCTTTTACATCTTTTACAAGAACCGCTTATCTCTTTTCCTGTACATCAAATGTAGAAAGCAATTTAAATACGTTGTTAGACTTTGTACAAGAACCGTATTTCTCTGAAAAAACGGTTGAAAAAGAAAAAGGTATTATCGGTCAAGAAATTCAAATGTACCAAGATAACCCAGACTGGCGTTTATACTTTGGGTTAATCGATAGTTTGTTTGTGAAACATCCAATTAAAATTGATATTGCAGGGACGATTGAGTCTATTAGTAAAATTACAAAAGACCTACTGTATGAATGTTATGAGACTTTTTACCATCCAAGCAACATGTTATTATTTGTTGTTGGAGCGATTGATCCTGAAAAAACAATGGATTTAGTTCGTGAAAATCARGCGAAAAAAGATTACGAAAATCAACCGGAAATTGTTCGTTCTTTTGAAGAGGAACCAGAAGAAGTAAATGAAAAGAAAAAGATTATTTCAATGCCAGTCCAAACTCCAAAATGTTTAGTTGGTATTAAGGCAACGAATTTAAAAGAAAAAGGGCAAGCCCTTTTAAAACAAGAAATTGCGCTTACATTACTTTTAGATTATTTATTTGGAAAAGGGTCAGTTCATTACGAATCTTTATATAATGAAGGTCTTATTGATGATTCGTTCTCGTATGACTATACAGAAGAAAATAACTTCGGTTTTGCAATGGTTGGTGGAGATACGAAGCAACCTGATGAATTGGCAGAACAATTAAAAGGTATTTTACTACAAACGAATTATGATCAGTTAGATGAGAATGCGCTGGAACGGGTGAAGAAAAAGAAAATTGGCGGATTTTTACGATCGTTGAATTCACCTGAATATATTGCAAATCAGTTTACACGATATGCGTTTAATGAATCTAGTTTATTTGATGCTCTTACAGTGTTAGAAGGATTAACTGTTCAAGACCTACAACAAGCAGCAAAAACATTATTAATTGAAGAGAAAATGAGTGTCTGCCAAGTGTTACCAAAAAAGTGAAGTAATATGTGAATGAAAAACGCAGTATCTATATCCCTCATCTAACGTTTGGTTATTGCCAAATGGTAAGATGAGGGTATTATTTATTTATACATAAAAGATAAGAGAGGGAATTTATGAAAAAGTATGCATTAGTAACTGGAGGAAGCGGAGGGATTGGCTCTGCTATTTCGAAGCAGTTAATTGAGGATGGTTACACAGTCTATATTCATTACAATAAAAGCGAAGAGAAGGTAAAGGAGTTACAAAAGGAATTTGATGTAGTGATTCCTGTGCAAGCAAATTTAGCTTCTATCGATGGAGCGGAGAAATTGTGGGGACAAATCGAACATCCTATTGATGTTATTGTATACGCAGCTGGAAAGAGTATCTTTGGATTAGTAACAGATGTTACTAATGAAGAATTAGATTATATGGTGGAGCTTCAAGTAAAGAGTTTATATAGACTTCTATCGATGGCACTTCCACCAATGATTGGGCGGAGAAGTGGTAATGTTGTCATTATTTCATCTATTTGGGGGCAAATAGGAGCGTCTTGTGAGGTGCTGTACTCAATGGTAAAAGGTGCACAAAATTCATATGTGAAGGCTTTAGCGAAAGAAGTTTCTTTAAGTGGATTGCGCGTTAATGCGGTAGCGCCAGGTGCGATCGAAACAGAAATGTTACATGTATTTTCAGAAGATGATAAAAATGAAATTGCTGAAGATATTCCATTAGGTAGAATAGGACTACCCGAAGAGGTAGCAAAAACAATCTCTTTCCTTGTTTCGCCAGGAGCTTCTTATATTACGGGGCAAATTATTGGAGTCAATGGCGGTTGGCATTGCTAAAAATTTCTTACATAAAAAATAAAAAAATGCACAAATTAAGCATGATTATATTACTAAAATAGTGAGGTGCTTAAACATGTCAGTGTTAGATAATTTTGATCAGTGGAAGAGCTTTTTAGGAGAACGTTTAGAACAAGCGGGGGGAAAAGGGCTTGATGGTGGTGCCGTATCAGATATGGCATTTCGTGTTGGTGATTATTTAGCAAATGAAGTAGAAGCG
>NZ_JBFUIN010000458.1:0-2492 GCF_056401855.1 Bacillus sp. P4_D3 | reverse complement strand
TCCAAATATTGTCTGAGGATAATGGGAGGTATAGAGTATTTCCTTCATTTTCGTTCCAAGAAAATAGACAGTTTGAAATTTATATGATTGAAATTGAAGAAAAGGGAAGTTTGAGTGCGGAAGCTCATAAAGAAGGAACKGAAGAATTTATAACAGTGTTTGATGGAGAATTAACAATTGAAGTAAATGGGTGTAAATATAATTTGAAAAGTGGTGATTCCATTAGATTTAAGGCGGATAGACCACATGTTTATTACAATTTAGGAGAAACATTAACAAGAGTGAGTATGACAATTTATTATCCTGTTTCTTAATATATTATGAAAAAGCTATCTATAATTAGATAGCTTTTTTCGTATAAAAAAGACACACAGTTGAGTGTCAAAGCAGTATTGCATATAGGCTTGGAGAATGATTACCTTACGTATTGAGATGGAATAGCTAGGGGGAATTTCCTGCAAATTTAGATTAATGTTGATCCTGTAAGTTATGGAGTTGTTATATTAATTTGATAAGAAATATAATAACGTTCATTAACAGGAGTTGTAAATGTAAATTCGTTTTTTAACATTTAAAAGAAATATACATTTAATAATTATTAAGTGAAAGGGGGTGGTAAATTGAAGAACTATAATGAAACATCAATTTTTGAAAATATTGGACCTACATTTCCACCACTTCCAGTTATTCGAATTCCAACCGGAGCAACAGGTGTAACCGGAGCAACAGGTGTAACCGGAGCAACCGGAGCAACAGGTGTAACCGGAACAACCGGAGCAATCGGAGCAACAGGTGTAACCGGAACAACCGGAGCGACAGGTGTAACTGGAGCAATCGGAACAACCGGAGTAACAGGAACAACTGGAACAAGGGGAGAAACGGGAGCAACCGGAACAACTGGAACAAGGGGAGAAACGGGAGCAACCGGAGCAACAGGGCCTATTGGTAATATACAAACATCAAATATACTATATTTTACTTTTTCAGATGGAGAAAAGCTTATTTATACAAATGCTGATGGATTACCTGAATATGGTACAACACAAATTCTCTCTCCAGATGACGTTTCATATATTAATTTGTTTATAAATGGAATTCTTCAGCCACAACCTTTTTACAAAGTTACTTCCGGTCAGTTGATTTTAATAGATTCTGAACCGCCTTTACAAGGTTCATCAATTATTTTACAATTTATTACTATTCATTAAAAAAGACAGATTCTCATATTTGAGTAATCTGTCTGAATGAAAAAATAGATATTAAGTGATGATAAATTCAACTGTGATTGGAATTCCAGGATCTAATGCATCTCCACCTGGAATGGTAATTGCACCAGTAGGTCCTGTAGTGACATTTGAGTTTACACTAGGTTGAATGACTCCATTGACATAAAGATTGTAGTATGTGTAAGTGGGAAATGCTGTTGCAGTAGTACCAGAGTCGTTTAAGCATGCTGTAGCAGCAATTGCGAAAGCCGCGCCAGTACCAGTACCAGCACCTAAAGTGGACGTGAATCTTCTGGATGCCATAAAAGGTTGAATAATAGGCATGTAATATTTCACCTCTATTTTAAATTTATGGGGCTAGCTAAGATGAAGCTTGTCCCATGTCTTATTTTATGAGAATTTTCCTATTTGAGACGCGGCTATATACTTATATAGTCAATATGATTTTTTATGTATTTATTATGTCTCTTATTAATTGTTTAGTTTTGAGAATGGGGTGATGTATTTAAAAGGACATGTGGAATTTTAAAATGTGTTACTGAGTTTAGGTATATAATCTAATCATTAAGTTTTTAGGGGCATATAATTAATATGAGAGTCGTGAAGATAATTAAAACAGCGTTTTTTATTGTTTAATTATTAGTAGCGCTTTCTTTTCTAAGAGGAAATCATTACTCAAAGCTAATAAAATATAACTATATATTCAATAACTCTTAGAATAGAAAGGTACTCGGAAAACAAATAAGTAAGGAGGAAAAATATGAAACATAATGATTGTTCTGATAATAATCACTGTGATCCAATTATTATTACAGGTGGTTGTTGTGATCCGAAGACAGTTTGTCCTAGCAATTCACAATTAATTGAATTACAGAGTATACTAGTTGCTTTAAGCACAGCTATACCAACATTTTTGACGACCCCAAATGCTACAAATAAAGCGGCACTAGTCGATTTGTTTAATCAATTATTAATTTTACTAAATTCACTAATACCTACTGCAGAAGTAGATTATTTGAAAGAATTAATTGAAAGTATTTTAGCTGTATTAACACCTATTACTCCAAACACGGCGCAATTGATTGTACTATTACAACAATTTTATAGCGCTCTTGCAGATTACTTCTTCTCTATAAAGACTTGTTTTGCACCATCAACTTTACGACTTTTATTTGATCTATTAACGCTACTAATTAGTCTTACTCCAATTCCGCCAGGAGCAACAGGAGCAACAGGAGCAACAGGAGCAACCGGAGCAACAGGAGC
>NZ_JBFUIN010000457.1:0-2496 GCF_056401855.1 Bacillus sp. P4_D3 | reverse complement strand
ATTGGACCTGGTGCTTTTATTGAAGAAACGACTGAACAATTTTTTGATAGAATCGTTTCAGTAAATGCAAAAGCACCATTCTTCATCATCCAACAAGCTCTATCTCGTTTACGTGACAATAGCCGGATTGTTAATATCTCATCAGCCGCAACTCGCATTTCTTTACCTGATTTCGTTGCATATAGTATGACGAAAGGTGCAATTAACACAATGACTTTCACTCTAGCAAAACGACTTGGCACACGAGGTATTACTGTAAATGCAATACTTCCAGGCTTCATTCAAACAGATATGAATGCGGAACTCTTGAGCGATCCAATGATGAAACAGTACGCTACTACTATTTCCGCTTTCAATCGCTTAGGCGAAGTAGAAGATATTGCCGATACCGCTGCATTTCTTGCTTCTCCAGACAGCCGCTGGGTTACTGGACAATTGATTGATGTGAGCGGTGGATCTTGTTTATAAAAAACATATATTTTCAAATCTTTTTTATTGCGCAATAAAACAATTTATATAATACTGTATAAAACATATAAATTTAGGAGGATTACAGCAATGTCCGAAAAAACATACGAACTCGCAACCTTCGCAGGCGGTTGTTTTTGGTGCATGGTAAAGCCATTTGATGAGCTTCCTGGCATTCAAAAAATCATTTCTGGTTATGCGGGTGGTCATATAGAAAACCCAACATACGAACAAGTAAAATCAGGGACATCGGGACATTTAGAAGTCGTTCAAATTACATTTGATCCTTCTATTTTCCCGTATCAAAAATTACTAGATTTATATTGGCCACAAATTGATCCAACTGATGACGGCGGACAATTTTTCGATCGTGGTCCCTCTTACCGCACAGCAATTTTTTATCATAATGAAACACAAAAAGAGCTTGCAGAAAAATCGAAGCAAACTCTAGCAGAAAGCGGTATGTTTAAAGATCCTATCGTGACTGAAATTCGGCCGGCTGCACCTTTTTATGAGGCCGAAGAATACCATCAACACTTTTACAAAAAGAACCCAGAAAAGTATGCTACCGAGCAAAAAGAATCTGGTCGTGAAGATTTCATAAAAGAAAATTGGCAAAAAAAATAATAAAAACGCATCGTGCTTTCTTTTAAAAGTACGATGCGTTTTTATCTTTGAGAAAAGTACCATACAATTAAAAGGCCAATCGCGATTAATAACATCTGTTCAAAAATGCCATGTAAACTCTCATTTTATGGAAAAGAATAAGAACCCCTTTTTGTAAAAGGTTTCTTATTCAGTAGATTTAAGTTTAATTATTTTCTACATACCTTATTCCATAATTACTCCTGAAATAAAATAATATTACCCGCGATTTATTAGAAATTAAACATTCTTATTCCCATCAACACATATTTAGATTGACAAAATGTTTGGATCGGGCAGTCGGATACCGTGCCAGCTGTCTACATCGCATTGGCCATATTCGTTATCACCCACTGCTACCACCGTGCCGTCTGATTTAAGACCGACTGTATGGGCACAACCCGCCGCTATCGCTACAATATCGCGCCAATCACTTACATCACATTGACCATGTTTATTATTACCCACAGCCGTCACTATGCCGTCAGATGTAAGACCAATTGTATGATTACTCCCTGCCGCTATCGCCACAATATCGCGCCAATCACTTACATCACATTGACCATGTTTATTATTACCCACAGCCGTCACCATACCGTCTGATTTAAGACCAACTGTATGAAGATAGCCTGCCGCTATCGCCACAATATCCCTCCAGCCACTGACATTGCATTGGTCATACCGATTATTACCCACAGCCGTCACCGTACCGTCCAATTTAAGGCCGATAGTATGCCAGTCGCCTGCTGCGACCGCCACAATATCACGCCAGCCGCTTACATTGCATTCACCTTCTTTATTTCGCCCCACTGCTACCACCGTACCATCCGATTTAAGACCAATGGTACGCCGCCACCCCGCCGCCACTGTTACAATATTATTCCAGTCGTTTACATCGCATTGGTTATGCTTATTCCAACCCACAGCTACCACAGTACTGTCAGTTGTAAGACCGATTGTATGAGCATTACCTGTGTTCGTCGCCATATGAACATTCCCCACCACGACCGCTTCAATATCACGCCAGCCGCTTACATTGCATTCACCTTCTTTATTTCGCCCCACTGCTACCGCCGTGCCATCCGATTTAAGGCCAACGGTATGACCACGACCGGCCGCTATCGTATCTTTAGGCCACCGTTTCACCTTCAACACCTCATCTTTCGGTGAAATGTAATTCATGTTTTACCTCCTTCAAAATAAGCAACTGTATTGAAATAGATATTTTTATCAAACTTTATTTTTAATCCACATCTACAAAGGAAATCTATTACTACTTCTTCAAAAAATAAAAACCTCCAGTTTTAGTACTAGAGGTCTTCTATTTATTTCTTCAATCTCTCAATAAAATCCTGTAATTTATCAAGCGATTTCATGTTATGG
>NZ_JBFUIN010000456.1:0-2504 GCF_056401855.1 Bacillus sp. P4_D3 | reverse complement strand
CGTTAAATAGGYAAGTCTCGCCCGATCAATTGATTCAGTTTCGTCTATGCCCATTTTTTGATACAATTTTGCAACACAAGAAATTCTTTGTTCTTCTATATCTACTAAACGTGTTGCCACAACAGGATCGTATTTAGCCCAAGCATAAATACCATTCTCAATTTTTTTATCTCGATTAAAACTAATCTGTATTAGCTGTTCTAAAGAGGCATCCTGTTGCTCCATACTTTGAACAATCAGCTTTGTTGCATGTACTTCCCAAAAGTCGAGCATAGAATCTAAAAGCTCTTGATGGTCACGAAAATAGTGATAGAAGCTTCCTTTGCTTATTTTTAGCAATCGAGCAAGTGCTTCAATGCGAACTTTATGTATACCTTCATTAGCTAATTGTTGTAATCCTACTTTTATCCAGTCTTCCCTCGTTAATTGCATATCATCTCTCCAATAAAATACGGTAGCGTATGTTTTACGTTAGATTACTACTATTCTCATTTTTTGTCAATTATTCATTCTGTTTATTTTTATGAACTTTATTTTGTTGTTAATTGTAATATTGATCGTCATCACCCTTGATAAAATACAAGCACATACAAGTTCCAATTAAGTGACCTTAGCTCATTCTTTTTAATAGGAACTGATGGAGGCCTTCTTAAACGGCCGATTAAAGTACAAAGTTTAGATGTTTCACCAGCAGAGCGTATTGACATTATTATTGATTTTTCAAGGTTTGAAGGAAAAAAAGTAGTTTTACAAAATGGAATTGATTTAGATAATCCAACTGGTGAGATAATGGAGTTCCAAGTAACGAAACCATTATCCTGCCCAGATAAAAGTAAAATCCCGTGCATTTTAAGTAACATTGACTTTATTCCATTAGAAAAAGTAAACGTAAAAAAAGTAAGACGATTAACATTAAATGACTCAGAGGATGAATTTGATCGTCTCATGCTTTTATTAGATAATAAAGAATGGGCCGATCCAGTGACAGAAACACCTTTATTTAATTCTGTTGAAATATGGGAGTTATTGAGACTCCCACGACTAAAGTCGCAAGCCCGAATCCTTACGGATTTACGGGTGGGATTCTTGAATGACTAAGCGTTCGCAATCCATTTCTGTTTTGAACAGCCTTCAAGATAAGGGCATCTCATTGCCCCTCCTAAACCAGACCATAWAGGTGCTTAGGCTGATTGACTGTTACCATCAATCACAGTTGCGTAGCGAATATTCATCGCTCCAACGATATCACGATGTGTCTTAAACCCACATGGACACTTGTATTTTCTATCTCGAGCCTTATTCTTTTCAGCACATTTCGGACAACTTTGACTTGTATAAGCTGGATTCACATATTCAATCTGAATACCAGCTATCGTTGCTTTATARGCAATAMATTGTGCYAAACGATAGAATGACCAAGTGTGTAGRTTYTTTTCGTTTTTACGGCTTGTTCTTGCCGTCTGTCTTATATTCGTTAGTTGTTCTAAYCGAATGACAGAAATAYGATTTGCAATCGCAAAATTAATAATTGCACGACTTATTTTRTGATCTTTATCTTGCATCCATCTTTGCTCTTTATMATCCAWTCGCCGAATGGCATTCAYTTTTTTRTCTTTTCCTAACTTCTTACGAACACTACGAAACTTACGCTTCYTATATTTRTTKTKCCTACCAYTYCCAAAGAAACKRACCTTATCATCATCTGTGATTGCTACCGCRGGGACYTTGAGACCTARGTCYACTCCTAAAATTTTCRTYCCTGYYCTTTYATTKRTAGRAAGTGTGACAGATATTTGGGCYATCCACTTATTCGATTTYTTTRTGATRCGAAGTGTACCTAAYTTATGTTTTAACARATYCARATTRCGATTKTTTTTATCGMTTAATAAAGCWCGGAYYTTTAMACGAGTYGAYTTTCCWTTTACCTTMAAYGGGATTGAAATATGAGTGGAGTCAAATGAATAATTTTGATTGTTCCATACACAAACAGGTCTCTTTAAAATCGGAATGATTTTATACTTGCTTTTCTTTACTTTTGTAGCAAATAAGCCTTTCGCGTCTTTAATTGCTTGATTCTTCACCGCACTTGGTATATTCGCTTCAATATCTTTCGTACTTTTTTTCGTACTTTCCTTTGTTTCAACCATTTCMGATAYAAGTGTATTTATAACTTTGATATATTCGTGACTGCTTTGTTCCAATAAACRGATTTGTCCTTTTGTTGGAATCAATTTCACTTTCACTGTTAGGGTCTGTGACATACGTTTCATCCCCTTGTTTTTTGATTTTCAACATCGTGTTCATTTGATACATTTCTAGCAATCATAACAAAATCAGAACGTGTTTATAAACTTTACAACTGCATGAAACGAGGAGGTTTTCCTCTCAAACACTTTGAAACATTCTTCTATCATCATTTATTCTAGTTATATCATTTATTTTCGAAAGATTCCAACAAAAACACCCGAAGAAACTACCTATACTTTGGATACTTAAAGTACCAC
>NZ_JBFUIN010000455.1:0-2516 GCF_056401855.1 Bacillus sp. P4_D3 | reverse complement strand
ACTTCCAACACTTCCAGCCCTGCCATACCATATTGGATGCTGTTGATCAAGAATTAGATATGTATAATATGTATCATCTCTTATTTTTTATGGCTTTTTACGATTTAGGTCTTGATAACGAATGACCAATATGCCGAACAATACGAAAGAATTAGAGAAATGCTGAATGATTTGAATAAAGTACCGAAACCAATTGTAACTGAAGATATGAAAGAACAACTGCAAATATGGCTTGTGCAATCACTACAAAACAAAGAGGAAATATTGATTTCATACTATCGTGACGGGATGGTCCACGACATGTACATAAATGTATTACATATCGAGCCGATGACGAGAACTGTGTATTGCACAGATACGTTTGGTTTGAATATCGAGTTTAAGTTTTATGTTAAAATAAATTTATTCAGAGAATAGGAGGGTACATATATGTCTGAACCAAAGATGAAAGAAACTGAAAATAGTGTAATTGAATTTATTGAAAGTGTGGAAAATGAGAAGAAGAAGGCAGATGCCTATCAGTTATTAGAAATTTTTGAAGGAGTAACTGGTTACGAYGCTAAAATGTGGGGCCCTAGTATTATTGGCTTTGGTAGCTATCACTATAAGTATGCATCAGGACGTGAAGGGGATGCGCCTTTAGTGGGTTTTTCACCAAGAAAGGCGAAAATTAGTCTTTATTTGACTTACGAAAGTGAGGAAAGAGAAAAATTATTAGAAAACTTTGGTAAACACACGAAGAGTAAGGCTTGYATTTATGTTAATACATTAGCTAATATCGATATCGATGTTTTAAAGGATTTAATTAAACATACAGTAAAAACATATCAGAATCTTTATCCGAACGAATAAAGTTATTGCTTGATTTTAAGGGGCTGTGAACAGTTTGTCTACTTCCATTTTGATTCCAAAATTCTTTAAGGTTCTGACTTTATCGATTTCCCTCTATTTATTTGTGAAGCAAATTATATTAAATTAACAGGTAGTGTTAGTTCAATTAGGTTGATAACATATTACGCTAAAAAACGCTCAGAAAAATCTGAGCCTTTTCGCTTACCATTTATATTGCTAATTTACTTTTAAAATCTATACTAATTAAGTTGTTCACACCACTTAAACCATTCTTCTCTTACTTGCCAATTATATTGAAATAAAGTGTACACACTTATCTCTCCCCTACCCCACTGGTCCACTTAACGGCATCTATAATATAATGTGGCTCATCCTTTTGTACATATTCCTCTATACATTTAATCATTCACAATCACTTTTCTTCGATTAAGTTCCTCTAGTGTACGATCAATTATTTCCTTTACAGATAAAGATCCATCCAAGACAATATCTGAATTTGGTTTAACAGTATGAATTGCCTCTAAATAAGCTTTTCTCGCATGTGTCATGTAATGTTTCAAATCATTATGTATTTCACTCATTGTATCTTCATTAAAATCTCGCAAAATCCTTCTAGCCATCGCAATATCTAAAGGTGTGTCGATAAATATAGTTACATCAATGAATTCTCCTATTTCTCTATTTAAGTATGCAAAAGGATAATCTACAATAATATAGTCCAAATTACTATCTCGTATAAGATGCTGAATATCCTGGACTAGTGGTGTTAGTACCCACTCATCATAATTCGCCCCATCATCAATCCATTTACAAATATCAGCAGGACAGTTATCAAATTTATAACTATCAAAGTATAGAGCCTTTGAATTCGTTAGCTCATGCGTTAAACTTTCTGTAATTGTAGTTTTCCCCCCTCCTGAAACGGCTGCAATTGAAATTATTTTTGTTTTTTTATTCATGATTTCCCACCAAACCCCTTTAGTTAACATAACATAATTATAAAGAACCGTTGTTAGTTATTGTTCCATTCATATTCTAACATACTCATTTCCCATAAGTTCCAATACGTTTCTCCTACTTTTTTTGCCTCTCTTAATAAACCTTCTTTTACAAATCCTATTTTTTCGTAACATGAAATGGCTGACGTATTAAAATCATAAACACCAAGAGTAACTCTATGCAGTTTCAATTCTTCAAAAGCAACCTGAAGTACTGCTTTCATCATATATTTCCCTATTGAATGTCCTCTCATTTCCGTATCACCAACTAACACTTTTCCAATTCTAGCAGATTTATTTATATTATCTATTTGCCCAAGTGAAATATGACCAATAACTGCTTTAGTCTCTTCATCTATTATTTTGAATGCCAGTGTGTTTACACTTTCTGCATATTTCTCTAATTGCTGTTCATTTAAAGGATATGTAAATGCACTTCCTGACCATTGTATTAAGAATTCTTCGGAATCGATCCAATTAATTAATTGTTTKAAATCAGTTCTTGTAAATTGTTTCAGCTTGATCACTCTCATTCTCCTTTCACACAACCTTTTATACACCTTCAAATTTATTTCTATATAAAAAATATATTCCCTTTTAAATAAAATAAAAAGCCATTCATAAGAATGGCTTAGCATAAATAAAGCATAATTACTCTTTATTTGC
>NZ_JBFUIN010000454.1:0-2518 GCF_056401855.1 Bacillus sp. P4_D3 | reverse complement strand
GTTGAAGCGATATCAAAAGCAACAGATTGATCAGCTTGAATAAATTGTAATGCTAATTGTGCATCATCTTCATCTTTTTGTACTTTGTACGGAAGACGTACGGAGATAAATGTTGCGTTACCACCTTCATTACGAACTTCTTCAACTGCAAGCTGCGCTAAACGTCCTGCAAGTGTAGAGTCTTGTCCGCCGCTAATTCCAAGTACAAATCCTTTAGCACCTGTTTTTCTTACATAATCCTTTAAGAAATCAATTCGTTTACGAATTTCTACTTTCGGATCAATTACAGGTTGAACATGTAATGCTTTCATAATTTGTTCTTGTAATGTCATTATGTTTTCCTCCTATTCATATTAAAGCGGTAAATAAGTTTATATGTATATTGGAACATACTTCTATCCTTTATTATTTCGCAAAACTAACGAATATACAATAGAATGCGTGTATGAATGAAGTTATTATAAATAAATTGTTTTGTATAAGCAATTTTTTTAAACCTTTCAATAATGTAAGGTTTTTGTCATTTGAATCGATGGAAGGTATTTCCGTACTTTACTAATATAAAAGCATAGTTAGTAGAAGGGCGGAGAAGTAGTATGAACATTAGAGAACTCGCATTTCGAAATGTAACGCGAAATAGACGAACATACTCAGCTTATTTTTTGAGTAGTGCATTTGCCATTATGGCCTTTTTTGTGTATTCATTTTTTGCGTTCCATCCGGCATTAAGTGCTGGACAATTAGGACAGTACGTATTCGTAAGTATGTCTTTTGCACAGTCTATTATTTACTTGTTTACATTTTTCTTCATTTTATATTCTATGGGAATGTTTTTAAAAACGAGAAAACGTGAGCTAGGGATATTAATGATGCTTGGAATGACGAAATATCAATTAAAGCGTCTTATCTTCTTTGAAAATATCATGATTGGAATAGGGGCAATTATTTTCGGGATTCTTTCAGGTATGCTGTTTTCAGGAGTACTAATTTTTGTAGCCCCAATGATATTAAAACTAGATATTTCCTTATCCTATTACATACCGATGAAAGCGATAGTTGTAACGAGTATTATGTTTTTCATATTATTTATTATCATTTCCTTATTTAGTGCCGGAATGGTTCGTAAAAATAAAATTATGAAATTGTTTAGAGGATCAGCAGAGGCGAAGCCAGAACCGAAAGCATCAATTATTTCTTCTATATTAGCAGTAGTATTGCTTAGTGCTGGTTATGCAGGCGCTCTTATGTCACATGGTGCAATGGTATTTATTATGATGATTCCTGTTACAACGGTAGTCACTATCGGTACGTATTTGCTGTACAAGCAGTTGAGCGTCTTTATTATTCGATTATGTAAAAAAAGTAAACGTTTCTATTGGACACAGACAAATATTATTACTTTGTCAGATTTAGCATACCGTATGAGAGATAATGCAAGGATGTTCTTTATTGTAACAATTATTTCAACAGTAGCATTTTCAGCAATAGGTACATTGGTTGGGTTTGCTTCGATGACGAAAGAAATTATGGACAGACCAATTGCGTTTCACTATCATTCTAAGCAAGGTAATAGCAATGAGTCACAGCATCTGAAGATTATTGACGAAGGATTAAAGAAACATAATATAGCAGCTTCAAAAATAAATATTTCATCGAAGACAACGGAGGAGCAGTCGTTAAGAAACGCCAGTTTTATAAAAGAATCAGATTATAAGGAGTATGCGAAGTTAACGGGGGAACCGTTCAATACTTTATCAGACAAAGAAGCCTTATTTCTATCAGTAGAAATACCAGGGCCACCGATAAAGGAAAGAAAAGAAATTTCTTTCCAAAATGCCAATGAGCCCTTAAATGTGAAAAAAGTTAATGATTCTTCACTAAGTAAAATACTTATGGGTAATGTATATGTAATCTCTAAAAATCAATATGATTCATTACAAGATGGATTTAAAGAAGAAAAAGATTATATGTATAAAACAAAAGGAACGAAAGATGAAATTGAGGTTGGTAAAGAGCTTACGAATCAGATTAAGCCTTATCAAGAACATGCAACGTTTAGTGCAGAAGAGTACGATCAAAATCAAAGTTTACAAATCGCAGGACCCATTTTATTTGTAGGTTTCTTTATTGGTATTGTATTTTTCGTTTGTGCAGGAAGCTTCCTTTACTTCCGCTTATTTTCTGATTTGGAGGACGATACTCGTTTATTTGAAATGATTCGAAAAGTTGGATTGACGAGAGGCGAATTATCGAAAGTAGTCACAATCCGCTTAGCGCTTTTATTCTTCGTTCCAGTTGGAGTTGCAACATTACACGGGGCAGTAGCATTAACTGCGTTAGGACAGATGTTTGAGTACTCACTGTTTAAAGAAAATACAATTGTATTAAGTATTTTTGTAAGTATTCAAGTTGTATACTTCTTAATTATACGATCTCGTTATTTAAAACAATTGAAAGAAAGATTGAATATTCGTTAAATGTGTTTTTTTAACTTTTGTACTATATTTTCTAACAAGAG
>NZ_JBFUIN010000453.1:0-2525 GCF_056401855.1 Bacillus sp. P4_D3 | reverse complement strand
CAACTATACTACCAGGTGACTCAATTGAAAGGTTATTCATTGCCACCCAGGTAGGAGAAATCTTTTACATAGGAGACGGAGTTATAAGGACTTTTTTAGATATTCGCCCGCGAATCATAAAATTAGGCACATCTGAAGAAGGGGTTTCTAGTAGTGGTTACGATGAACGAGGATTGCTAGGACTAGCGTTTCATCCACAATTTTATCAAAATGGTTTATTTTACCTTCATTATTCAGTAGCTGGCACTCAAGGTCCGGGTGCCCTTTCTGAACCTTTTAAACCTGATCCATGTGATCCGAAAACTTTAAACTTAAAGTGGGTAAATAGAGATAATCAATATGATCATATTGATACGGTTGAGGAATGGATTTTACAATCACATGGTCAATCTCAAAAACGACGGACATTACTTAACATAAGAAGGCCCTTTTTTAATCATAACGGAGTCAATAGTTTAAACTTTTCACCTGAGACTGGAAAACTTGTTTTTACAAATGGAGATGGTGGATCGGGTTATGATCCATTTAATTTAAGCCAGGATGATTTAGAAATAGCGGGTAAAATAATTGAAATCGATGTAAGTAAAAATACATTCATAAATAACCCTCCAGTAGTTACGCGATTTAATGAGTTTCCTTTATCTATACAAGAAACACTTACAGTAATTGCGAAAGGAGTTCGTAATATAACAGGTATTTCATTTCAAAGGTTTTATAATCAGTATATCAAATATGCTGGAAATGTCGGGCAGGATATTGTAGAGTCTATTTTTTCGTTTGTTCATTATAAACCCATACCGGTTACCGAACTTGTTCAAACGCATTTAATGAGATCCACTCCCATTCAAGATGGATTTATTAATTTTGGTTGGCGAGGATGGGAAGGAGAATTACCTACTTCTTTTATAAGGCACTGTTCTGAGAACCCTACTTTGGATGAGAGAACAATGGCTTATTATAATGAAACAATTCAAACGTCAGTGAGACGTATTCAGCCTCTAATTAGTTATTTTCATAAAGATTCCAGACCGGATAAGTTTGGAGGAACTTCACTTACAGGAGTTCAGCCTTATATGGGAACTGCAATACCAAATTTAACTGGTAGCGTCGTGTTTACCGATCTTGCCAAAAAAGAAGAATCTCGGTCTCCAGTTAAAGGTGTTTTAGCATATACTAGGGCAAGTATAGACGATAAACGTAATGATTTTCATGTTATTGAAACCAATTATGATTTTGGTGCTCAAGCAGCTTATTATGTTAGTTTAGGAACAAACTTAGATCAAACTAGATTATATTTAGGAGTTTACGGTTCTATGAAAGTAACTGATTTTAACAAAGGTACTATTTATGAAATTGTTCCATGATACGATATAAACTCTAAGTCTAAAAATATAAGAAATTCATTATTCTTCAAAATGCACGACCTGTTGTCCCTCTAAAAAACTTCTATGCATAAACGATTAGTAGAAAGTTAACTCGTAAACCATAAGTGTATGAATAATTATAGTAAGTGATGAATTAGGTATCTTTAGGAGGTATTTTGATGAATCGCTTTAGATGCTATTGGTATCAATGGATGATAGAGCAGGATGCGAATTTTGTTCATAAAAGAAAGGTGACTCCTGCAAGTAGGTTAGTCATTACAGCGTTACTCGGTTCATTTGCTGCTATTTTTCAATCTGCGGGGAACTTAATCCCTGGAATTGGGTTATTTATTAGTCCTTTCGCGACGCTACCGATTTTTCTGGCTATTTGTTATTCTATTCGTGAGGGAGTACTTTCTTATATTCTTACTATTTTCCTATTATTCATTATTGAGCCAAGTGAACTAATTGTCTTTCCCTTTACTACAGGATTATTAGGTATAGCGTTAGGAGTATCCTTTTTACAATTCAAGAGGAGGATTTGGGTAATTTCCTTTTCAGCGATATGTCTACTTATAGGAATTATGATCATTCTCGATATCTTCCGTTTTCCTGTACTTGGTCCTACTATTCATACAACTATGGATATAAAAGTTATTACATTAATATTTATACTGAGTTTTCTATACTGCTGGATCTATGCAGAGCTATGTAGAATAATAATGAATAGAGTATATAAAGTATGGTCTTAACAATTGTATAAAATCTTTTTGAACGAATACACTTTCTCATATATTTTCAAAGATTGGAGATTTAAGTCATGTATAACGTTGAAATTAGAAGGCCGAATTCGGATGATATTGATGAACTAAATTTGTTTTTTCGTATAGTTATTACGAATACTTATAAAAACGAAGGGTTATCACAACTATTAGATGACATAGAAAATGAAATTAATTCGAAAAAGCAATATTTGAAAAATGATTTTGATAGTAATGGRGAAAGTCGTTACTTTTTATTAGCAATAGATACAAGTAACAATAAAATCATTGGAACGATTGAAATCGGTCCAGCAAGTACATTAATTAATAGTTGTACAGGCGGTGTACTTAAGGATTTGTATGAAATAGGAACTGTATTTATACTTCCGGAGTATCAAAG
>NZ_JBFUIN010000452.1:0-2527 GCF_056401855.1 Bacillus sp. P4_D3 | reverse complement strand
TCCTTTGACATAGAAGCATTTTGAATTAAATCTTTCGCTTTTAAAGGATAAACTTCATTCTGTACTTTATACTCAACGGACTGTTGAAGAAGATTTTGTAGTGCTTCCTCCTCTTTTTTGACAATCGGATCGTCTTCTTTAATAGGCTTTATGTATGTAGACTTCAGATGAATTTCACTTTTATACTTCTGCTTGTCGTAATCTTTCAGTAGACTAGTAACGTCATACTGTTTTCCATCAACACTCTTCGAAATAACAATTTTTCCTTCTTCAAGCTTCGCCATAGCATCTTGAGGCGCTTTTAATTTTTCATTCATAGAGATGAGCTTTTCTTCTACAAGTTTTTTCATCGTTTCACTACGATACTGATCCGCCTTTTCCGGTAGCAATGAATAATTTTTTTCCTTTGCGGAAGGGAAAAATGTCCACTGGCTTTTTAATAGTTTCTTAACTTGAGGCACATCTTTTTCCGTAAGTTCCGTTTTTGTATCTTTTTCATCTAAAATTTGTTGTTGATCGACATAGACTTTGTTTGCTAGTCCAGATGTTTTTAATTTCTGTATTGCCTGATCAGCACTCAAACCACCGACTTTTGTGTCATTAATCGTAACATTCGAATTGAAGTGAGTTGCCTGATAATAACTCATTCCCCCAATGAGAAGTGCAATTATACCAACACCCGCTGCGATAAGCTTCCAATTTGTAAAACGTTTGCTTGATCTTACTCGTTTTCTATCAACTTCTTCAACTGATTCATTTACTGTATTGTTGTTCATCAATCTTTCCCCCGTATACATTAACGTCCATCGATTTTAAACCAAAACCATTGACTAGTGTACCTTATTTTTCCTGAAATTTCATTATTTTTGACCAAATTTTATCGCATTTAATTGATCAAATTTGACTTTTCAATAGAACGACACATCAAGATGGTAGATAAAGTGAAACTTTAAATCGTGTTACTATTCATCTATTAACAAAAGAACAAACAAAGAAAAGGTTGAAGGAACACGCAAAAGAAGAAAAAAGGTATTACTAGCAAAGAATGAATTGTTACTATTCCCAATTTACGGAAAATTTGATATGATATTTTTATAAATAGAATATTTTACATTTTAGGAGGATGAAATGGAGAAAAAAACAGATTTTTCGTTGTCACTTTTGTTTTTTTGGATTAAAGGGTTTGTTTCAGTTGATTCAAGATTTGTAAAAGTATCAACAGGAAACACTATATTAGGATTTATTCCTGCTGGAAAAGATAATCAAAGCATTCCTTTGAAAAATATTAGTTCTACAATGATTTCTTCTCAGTATAGAATAAAACCTATTATATTAGGATTGATTATTCTTCTTATTTCCTTTAATACCCTAGGAAATAACTTTATATTCGGACTCATTTTACTATTAATCGGAATTGGTATTTTAGGTAGTGGTATGCAAAATGTATTGATTATTCAAAGGGCTGGATCGGATTATATTTTTTCAGTGCCATTCTTTGAAAAAGCTAAATTGGAAACTATTCAAGATTGTATTGCTGAAGCATTAGCTTATGATACAGATAAAACTGATTTAAATTTATTTTTCAATAAAAAATAAAAAAGACGATAGGATTTCCTATCGTCTTTTTTCACACTTACGCAAACAGAGACGTATTCGCATATAAAGCTGGTGAGCCACCTGAATGTACGAATAAAATGTTGTCTTCTTTATTAAATTTACCTTTTCTAATTAAGTCGATTAGTCCCGCTACTGCTTTACCTGTATAAACTGGGTCAAGTAAAATACCTTCAGTTTTCGCAAGTAACTGTACTGCTTCAACCATTTCTGGTGTTGGTAAAGCGTATCCTGGTCCTACATATTCATCAAAGCATGTAACTGCTTCGCGTGAAATAGAGTTTGGGATACCAACGTGAGCTGAAGTTTCATCTACAAGTTTTGCTACTTTCTCTTCTTGCTCCGCTTTTCCTCTACTTACGTTGATTCCGATTACAGGAATTTTGCTTTGCGTTCCGGAAAAACCAGTAATTAAACCAGCATGCATACCAGCGCTACCACTTACACAAACAACTGAACTGAAATCAATTCCTTGTTCAAATGATTGAGCCATAATTTCTTGCGCACAAGCAATATATCCCATTGCGCCAGTAGGGTTCGATCCACCAACTGGAATGACATATGGTGTATTTCCTTTTTCACTTACTGCTTTCGCTACTTTATGCATCTCTTCCATAAGGTCTGTTCCATTTGGCACAACAATTACGTTTTCAGCACCTAATAAATGATATAAGAAGTAGTTTCCGTTAAAGTCTGGCTTTTCTTCTGGCTCAAGCCCTTCTTCTAACACAAGAATACATTTCATTTTTTCTTTTACCGCAGCTGCAAGTGTGAGACGACAATGGTTTGATTGAATACCACCAGCTGTAATTAACGTATCTGCACCTTTTGCCTGTGCATCCGC
Source organism: Bacillus sp. P4_D3 (assembly GCF_056401855.1). NCBI lineage: Bacteria > Bacillati > Bacillota > Bacilli > Caryophanales > Bacillaceae > Bacillus > Bacillus sp. P4_D3. The sequence continues at coordinate 69 of NZ_JBFUIN010000452.1, read as the reverse complement.
AACTAGAAACTCTAACTTTCTCGTCTTATTACCACCAGCTGTTATTAACGTATCTGCACCTTTTTCCTG
>NZ_JBFUIN010000451.1:0-2529 GCF_056401855.1 Bacillus sp. P4_D3 | reverse complement strand
GATTTTAATAAAAAAGTTTTTGAATATTATATGGCTCTTTATGCTGTAAATGATATAAGATCGACTATAATTACTCTTGTGATTGGGATAGCAGATATATTTGTGCTTTTACCTGCTTTTGCGAATCCTGTTCAACCGATATATATGTACATAATAGTTCCACCAGTTGCTTTTTTAAATTTATGGGCAATATGGATTGTTATAAATCCTAGGAAGCGGCAATTACAATACACTCTATTTCGTGGGGTATTTGGCATCGTATGTTCAGTAGGATTATTAGTTATAACCCAAAAGTTTGCATATGGAATGTTAGGATTACAAACTCCCATCTATTTTATTTTTTCGGTTGGTTTGTATATTTTTGCTTTGAATTATTATTATAAAAATCATATTAAAAAACTTCAGGAACCAATCAAAAAATCAAAATCATCGAAAAAAAACTCTGGTTTCGGAGTAGTGGCTTTTATAGGATTGGGTCAACTCGTTGCTAATATCAGTCTTGGTTTTGCAACACAAAAGATGGTAGCAATTGTATTAATGTGTGTATACTCCATGCTTTCGTTTATGTTGTTTCATTTCATTATGGAACTCCATAGGTATTATTATTTAAGGAAGCATATAGAAGGTGGAGGTAGAACACATGAAACCATTTAAAGAGTCTGTATTGAATTTTAAGTATATAATCGTGGTTCTCCTATAGTCAGTAAAGACTGCGGAAAAGAAAAGGGAGAAGCAACATCATGAATATAGAATTACATTTAGATAAAGGAAGGATGGGGAATTATGCAATTTTCTAAAGAAAAGTTTTTACCAAATGGTTCTATTGTTCTATTAAAAGGTGGGACGAAGAAAATTGTGATTTATGGAAGAAAACAAAAACTTATGGTTAAAGAACCTGTGATGTATGACTATATTGGCTGTTTTTATCCAGAAGGCTACATTAATCCTGAGTATACATTTGTATTTAATCATGAGGATATTGAAGAAATTATATTTGTAGGTTTTATAGATGAGGAAGAAGAGGCATTTGTAGGATTTCTTAATTGAATATGATCTAGAAACAGATGACCTTCAAATTCCGATAAAACTAGCAATCTCCACGCCGAACTTGGACAAATCATAAGCGGGGAAAAAACCGGACGCGAAAATGATGAAGAGATTACTATTTTCAAACCAGTTGGTTTGGCAGTAGTAGATATTATCGCTGCGAAGTATTTGTATGAGAAAGCGGTGGAGTGCGGGATGGGGAATAGGATTGAGTTTTGAGACTGCCTTTTGGGGGTCTTTTTTGCATAAAATCTTGTAAAGCAAGAAAAAGTAGAATATTTAATGATTAAAATTGATAATATTCTAATATTCAATAGAAAGATAAAGTGTTTAAAAGTTCAAAATAATACATTATAATGTGTTTAGTAAAATTAACCAAAATATATTTTGCTTATTATGTATTAAAGGGGAAATGAAAATGGCWGGACAAATTCGTATGTCACCAGAGGAGCTTAAATCRAAAGCGACTCGATATGGACAAGGTGCAAATCAAATTGAGGAYATTTTACGTCARTTACAAAACTTACAAAATGAATTAAGAGGAGAATGGGAAGGTCGTGCTTTCGAAGGTTTTGATCAACAGTTCAATSAATTAAARCCAAAAGTACAAAACTTCGCASAGCTATTACAAGAAATTAATRTGCAGCTKAATAAAACTGCAGAGGCTGTTTCTAGACACGACGAAGATCTTTCYCGTAATTTCGGTCTACAATAAAAACGGGTAAAAAGAAACATGTAATTTAGCCATGCAACTTTCGTTGTATGGCTAAATTGCTTTAAAACTAGAGTAAGATAAGGAGTCCTTAACTTAATAGACTCGCAGCCGCAGGAGTGATAAGTAGTGAAAAAGTTTAAGTGGAGCATCTTGTTGTTTATTATTTTAGCTCTTGTGCTATCAACAGGAGTCTCCTATTTAGCATTAAATCAAAATGTTAAGAAAGCTAATGAGAATAGCACGCCAAAAATGACAGTTGCATTAGTAAATGAAGATCAAGGAACTGTATTTGAAGGGAATAAAATAGCGTTTGGAGATCAATTTGTTAAAAATGTAAATAAAAATACGAAACAAGAATGGTACGTAGTTAGTCGCGGAGTAGCAGAAAATGGTTTGAAAAATAATAATTACAATATGATGATTGTAATACCTAATGATTTTTCTAGGAAGGCCGTTGCGATTGATTCAGAACTTCCAGAGAAATTAACGTTAAACTACAAAGTAAACGCGACWGGGAATAAAGATTTGAAAGCTGAGGCTGAAAATACAGCTTCTATGATTTTAGAGGACTTTAATAAACAAATAATTGATGTTTATTTTGCAAGTATTATCGGAAAGTTGCAAGGCGCACAAGATAATATAGGTAAAATAATTGAAAAAGGAAGCACTCAAACCAATATGTACAAAAAAGATGTACATAGCCCGTTGGCAAATTATACAAATCAATTTAAAACGGTACAAGACTATACAGGGATTTCTGTTAATAG
>NZ_JBFUIN010000450.1:0-2535 GCF_056401855.1 Bacillus sp. P4_D3 | reverse complement strand
TCTCAGCATCAATTAGTTTGTTCCAAATGAAAATGGGGCTTTTATTCGCTTATGATATGAATGTAAATGGTGAATTCCCGACTCTTCAATTACATGTACCTGCAACTTTAAGTACTCAGCCTCTTACATTTACGAAAATTAAATAACAAATTAAATAGAGGGAAGATTACTCTTCCCTCTATTATTTTGAAATTAGAAATCCACCTTGAAACCTATAATCCTATTATTGAATTTAATAAATGAAATGAGGATAACCCAAATACTAACTCATTTATCAAAACAGCTTAATGAACAAGCGATGCATTAATTATTATATATTCCCTCAACGGACAAGACTTTCTTATCACCGATTCAATGAATGTGGAAGAACATCATTATTATTGGTGCGTTTATTTTTCTTATCTCTCCATATAAATTTTTTCAAACACATAAACACAGTTACTGAAATAGCGACTCCAACTGTAACATCTGAAGCAAAATGAGCTCCTACCATAATACGACTCATTGGTACTAGTATCATCCATAAAAGAATGAGAATCCAAACACCTATTTTTTTTCTTTTTAGTGAAGCGAAATATTCTGGTAATAAACTAAACCAAATGACCAACGCTGCATTAGCACTATGGCCTGAAGGGAATGACATAAACTCATCACTTTTAGCAATTCCTTGAGATATAAACCATTTTGAAAATCCTTCAAATGATCCAATAGAAATCATATGACGATAGCGTTCTCTACCCCATCCTAGTTTTATTAGATTAAATGTAATTAACACAATAACTACACTTAATAATCCAATTAATGCAATGTCTCTCAATTTTGCATCATCGTATTTACTCCATGATTTAGAAATCATATAACAAGCTACAATAAAGCAAAGCATAAAAATTGGAATCGATATTTTTGAAATAGTTAAATAATGTACTAGCATAAATGAAGCTATGAAAGCGAACAAAAGAATGATTACTCCATAGCCAATTCCAGATAGATAATACCCTCTTGAACCTTTATTCTTTCTAGTTTTAAATAAATACATACTAGAAAATAAGGCAATAAGCATCGCTGGAATTTCTCCTATAGCTTGTAAAAAAAGAGCGATCTTATTAGTTGGTTCATATAAACTATGGGATATTTGTAAGTCTGTAAATGCAAAGATACATAGTAAAATAGCGAAGCTGGAAATTAATATCACTTTTCTACTTTTCATCATCCCTCCTACTTCCCACTATGTTTTAATATAAAATTCCCCATCTCAATTGCTAAATCTTCACTTTGAGGATAGACACCTACATTATCTCCATAAGCGTGCCCTAAACCACGATAAAGAACTGTTTCAGTATCAACTCCTTTTTTAGTTAATTTAGCTGCATACGCTAAACATTCTATCATTAAAAAATCATGCTCTCCTACCGTAATAAATGTACTTGGATAATCTGAGGATACATCAACATATGGACTTAAATACTTAGAATGAATTTCTGTCGTACCAAGCACTTCTGACATACCTCCAACCATTGAATGCATAATATTAAGCATTTTTTCTAATCCTTTTTTATACTTAGGAGCAATTTCATATTTATCTATACTCCAAGAATAAAATTCATCTTTATAATCACACATATTAATTGTAGGATACAGAAGCAACTGTCCCTTCACGTACTTCCTACCATCTTCCATATCTTTAGTTGTACAATACTGTGTTAAGTTCCCACCTGCACTATCACCTGCCACAAAGATATTATTCTTATCCCCGCCTAATGTATCAGCATTTTCATAAATCCACTTTAAAGTAGTGTAGCAATCTGTATGCCCAGTTGGAAAAGGATTTTCCGGAGCTAATCGATAATCCACAGAAACGGCTAATATATCTGTTTTTTCTACTATCAATTTCACAAGTTCTTCCACTACATCTGGTGATCCTGCCATGAATCCACCACCATGAATAAAGTATAAAACTGGCGCATTTTCCTGTTTAGAAACACTGTTATAAATTCTTATCGGAATATCATATCCATCTTCCGCTTTCACTGTTTTATACGTAATATTAATGTCTTTAGTGACAATTGGAACACTTTTAATCCCATTAAATTGTTTTCGCATATTCCTTATCGATTTTTCAGAAGCGTCCATTTTCATCATATTTTTAGGCATAAACCTCATTACATTCATTTGAACCTTCGTGTCCTTATAAAGGCGTGGATCCATCGCTCCTTTTTCATCACAATCTGGTATATTTTTTACTAAAACTTTTGCCCCCTGTACATTGATGGTTTCTTGTTTTTCTTGAATTTTTTCTAATAGGATTAAGTCATATTTTCTAGTCATCTAGTATTCATCCTCCCTTGTTTTAAACGCTTTCATTTCTTCGGATTAGATATATCTCTATTGAATCTCACTTCATTTACTATTACTAAATAAAAAAACGTTCCATGTACAAAATGTAACATGGAACGTTTTTTTATTGTTGTTTATATTTGATGCAATTATAGGCATTTTTTGATATGATATTTTTTCTATACTGTAATGGTGTATATC
>NZ_JBFUIN010000449.1:0-2545 GCF_056401855.1 Bacillus sp. P4_D3 | reverse complement strand
ATACTTTCCCACGTGTCACTACTTTCAAATACACTCCATACAAAAGGACGCTCTGTATTTTTTCTCAGTTCTTTAAACACCCATTTTCGCATCCTTTTTTTCGCTTTTTCTGTTAGTTTTCCGTTCTTTACAAGTTCAAGCTCACCATGTCTCTTGTATCGCTTATTAATATCTCTCTCACTATATGCTTTAAGAAATATATTCGCTGTATTCTCAGCATCTGCGAAAGCACGATGTTGCCTACCTTCCCACGTTAAATCAAGCTGCTCCACTGCAAATTGTAAACTTGGTGTATGCTCAAATAATTCTTCATATGCCTGGAAAACAAATTTTTGCACATCAAATCTGCTCTCTTTTTCCATACATGGGCATTCTATACCGTATAATGTACAATCTTGAGATAGAAAACGATAATCTTCTTTTCCCCATGAAATAAATATAGAATCTTCTCCGATGAACTGAATAAATTTCTCTATAATTTGAGGGAATTTCTCTGCACCAATTAAATCTTTCTTTGTAATTCCAGTTAATTTTGTTGTATGACGAGTTAATGGGGCACTTGGTTTTACTAACTCTGAAAATTCTCCAATAACCTTCATTGTACTCACATCTATTTTTACAGCTCCAATATCAACTATTTCTGACGGATCTTCTGATTTATACGGCCTAAAATTCCTTTCAATATCAAACACAATGAAGTGTGTAGCGTTTTTCAATTTGTATACCTCTTTCTAATTCCTATTAATATGAAAAGCCTAATTAACAGCTTTACTTTATTTTCAGTATCTATTTATACATGCAGTTTATACATTTAATACATTTAAATATAAATCGAAAATTCAGTCTTATTATCACATGTAAATAGGAGGACCTTCAATAAAAACGCAAAAAAAAAGAAGGGCAAGCCCTTCTTTTTTCATAATTACTTCTTGTTTACGTTTGTAGCTTGAGGTCCACGGTTACCTTGTTCTACTTCGAAAGTAACTTCTTGACCTTCTTCTAAAGATTTGAAGCCGTCGCCTTGGATAGCTGAGAAATGAACGAATACGTCTTCTCCGCCTTCAACCTCGATGAAACCGAAACCTTTTTCTGCGTTAAACCATTTTACTTTACCGTTTTGCATTTAAAAAATCCTCCTACAATGTACCTATATGTACATATTCATTTTCAACCACTTTACAATAATACATCATATATTAAAAAACTGCAACCCCCAAGGAGATTTAACATTGCTATCCTCCTCGGAAGTTACAGCTCATTTAAATCTCTATATTATTAAAAGTAAAATGGTTTAAAGTAACTATATCATATCAATATAATAAAAGTAWAGTTTTTTTTAAGCTATACAGCTTTTTTCTTCCATTGCATCTCTTTTAATTCACCTGATCCAGCTACAACATAGCCTTCTTTTTCATTAACAATGCGCCAACCATGCCCTTTAACCGAATCACATACTGTAACAATTCCTTCTTCAAGAAGCACACGGCAAACGGTACTAATTCCCGCCTTATTTTGCGTTGACGTTGTATATAACACATGTTGATCCACACTTAAATCTAAATAACTACTCGGTTTTTGTTCACTTTGACATGTATGCCAACCTATTTTATCACTTTCGATACTCTCATCTATTCTGCAAAAAGAAATATTCCCGCTAATTCCCTTGCACGATCCACTTGCCGATACTAAATAGGGATTATGTATAGTCAACGCAGAAATCATCTGATTCATCGCTATTTTAATCCTTTTTAATTTACGTGTCTCTAAATCAAAAAGCCAAACACCACCATATTTAGTATGTATTTTCGTACCGATAAATAAGTAATGTTTATATAAAAATAATGATCGAATAGATGGTGCCTCGCTACCGTAATTAAGAAATGGCTGAATAGTCTCCCATGTGGAACCAAAATCATTAGAATGATACAGTGTTTTATCTCCATGAGCAATTACTGTTCCATTCTCATTACTACATACATTCCAACTCGTTGCTTTCGTTGGAAAGCGCTGGATCGTCCACGTTTCTCCACCATTCATACTACGAATAAAAACTCCTTCGTCTCCTACTCCGTAAACTACGTTACCTTCACTATGTAAATCTCGAATTCGTTTTTGGAAACCAGTTAAAACCTGTTTCCATTCTCCATCTTTTTCAATGAATAAACCATTATATGTAGTAGCTAACAAAAGCTTCCCATCTCTTAACTTTGTAATAGCAGTTGCACTTAACATTGTTTCCACGTTGACACTCCCATTCCTAGAACTTCTCGGCAAAAGCAATTGCAAAATCACTGCATTTTTCAACATCATCTTTATCTTCTGGAGCTAATTCAATTTTCAATCCTTCTTGTACAAGTTCTGCCCCGCATTTTACAAGACGTTCTTCAAATATCGTTACCGCTTCACAAAACAGTTCATACGCTGTATCACCTGATCCAAAAACAGCCACTTTTTTACCCGTTAAATCTATATTTTCTAACTCATCATGGAAATCTTCCGCTTCAAATGGTAATTCACCATCACCCCACGTATAAGATCCTAAAAT
>NZ_JBFUIN010000448.1:0-2547 GCF_056401855.1 Bacillus sp. P4_D3 | reverse complement strand
GAGTTACTCAGGCTATAATTAAATTAATATAAAATGGAATATGTTGAAGAGCAATAAGTAGTGAATGTTTTTATTGTATAGATACTTCCTGATAGTTGGAGAAAGGGTAAAAAATATTGGAATTATAAATATCTGAATTGTTGTTCTTTATAAAGGTCGATTAATTCGGGTGAATTATTTGAATTTACTGTATTTTAATTGACTCACGATAAATGTAATGGTATTTTTAACATATCTATACCTTGATTTAATTGGAGTATTTACTTATCCAGGGGAGAATATAACAATTTGTTCTTTAAAAAGAATTTATAGCAACTTATTACATAATAGGAGGGGAAAATGAGTGCTATAGCTGGCATTATTCACTTTAATAACGAGCCTGTATCGATTGAACATGGAAGAGGAGTAATGAGTTGTTTAAGCAAGTACCCTGCAGATGAGATTCGAATATTACACAAAGAACATATATTCTTTGGTTGCCATGCCCAATGGATCACACCAGAATCAATCGGTGAACAATTACCTTATTATGATGTTAAATCGAAATTAATTATTACTGCTGATGCAATCATTGATAATAGAATGGAATTGTTTGATAGGTTGCAAGTGGATAATGTTGAAAGAAAAGGGATGGCTGACAGTGAATTGATTTTACGTGCTTATCAAAAATGGGGAGAGGAGTCCCCGAAGTATTTAGTTGGCGATTTTGCTTTTATGATTTGGGACGAACGTAACCAAAAACTGTTTGGTGCAAGGGATTTTTCAGGAAGTCGAACTCTTTATTATTTTCGTGATCATCAACGATTTGCTTTTTGTACCATAATAAGTCCGTTATTATCATTACCGTATGTACGTAAGGAATTAAATGAACTATGGTTAGCTGAGTATTTGGCGGTATCAGGCATGATAGATGCGGTAGATACTTCAATCACACCGTATAAACACATAGAACAAGTACCCCCAGCACATAGTATTGTGATAGATAAAAATAAAATAAAGCTTATGAGATATTGTACTCTAACTGTAAATGAGAGGCTGAAATTAAAGTCAAACGAAGAGTACATAGAAGCATTTCAAGAGGTCTTTCAAAAAGCGGTAGATGATAGATTACGTACACACCTTAATRTAGGTGCTCAGTTAAGTGGTGGATTAGATTCAGGAGCTGTTGTCAGCTTTGCAGTAAATACAATGCGAAAAGAAAATAAAAAATTACATACTTTCAGCTATATTCCGCCACATGATTTCGTAGATTTTACACCTAAACAGCTAGTGCCGAATGAGAGTGTGTATATCAAATCAACTATAGAACATGTAGGAGGAATTCGGGAGCATTACTTAGATTTTAAGGGGGAAAATTCATATTCAGAGATAGATAGCTTTTTAGAAATACTAGAGACGCCATATAAGTTCTTTGAAAACTCATTTTGGTTAAAAGGGATGTTTGAAAAAGCTCATGAGGAAGGTGTTGGAGTATTATTAAATGGTGATAGAGGGAATTTTACCATATCGTGGGGATATGCCTTAGAGTACTATGCTATCCTACTAAAAAAATTAAAATGGATTCGTCTGTATAAAGAATTAAATCAATATAGTAAAAATACAGGTGGAGATAGATTACGCAGGATACCAGATATATTTAGGATTGGATTTCCAGTTGTGGATCGGATTTTTTCACAAAATAAAGTAAATAAAAGGCCAATGTTAATCAATCCGAAATTTGCAAAAAATACAAGGATTTTCGAGAAATTTGAAGAATATGGGTTAGAACAAACGGGATGGTATTCTGAGTCAAATATATATGAGGAACGCCGAAAACATTTTGAAGATGTTTTTCATTGGAATGCAGGTAGTACACTTGCAGCAAAGCTATCTTTACGCTATGGATTATGGAAGCGTGATCCAACTAATGATATACGTGTAATTCGTTTTTGTTTATCTGTACCAGAAGAACAATATGTGCAAAATGGATTGGACCGAGCTTTAATCCGAAGATCTACAGAAAAAATGCTGCCAGATAAGATTAGATTAAATCAAAACACTAGAGGTGTCCAAGGTGTTGATTGGGTCCATCGAATGATTCCATATTGGAAAACATTTATAGACGAAATAGAGCAACTAAGTGTAGATGAAAAAGCTTTAGAGTATTTAAATGGTCAGGTCATAAAAGAAGCTCTATACAAGGTTAGAGAAGATGCGAGACCTGAAAATGCGATTAATTTCGATTATAAAGTTTTAATGCGTAGTTTAATTGTTTATCGGTACATTAAAACGTTTATTTGAAGGGAGGTGATCATATGAAAAAAGAATGGGAGAAACCTATTTTAGAGGTGTTGGATGTGAAGATGACAATGTTGGGGAAAGAAGGAGAGTATACTGATGCCGCTTTTCCGGACCATACTCCTAAGGGTGATCTAACTTTTAGTTAGGTGATAAGAATAAAAGTATTTAGTTTATTTTGCTCAAATGTTTAAAGCTAAATGGATTTTGTATATTTAATATGGATTGTTTTACATGCTAAATCTCCTTGTACGTGAAAATGTATAAGGA
>NZ_JBFUIN010000447.1:0-2549 GCF_056401855.1 Bacillus sp. P4_D3 | reverse complement strand
AATGCATTTGCAATTGCGTCGTTGAAGAAATATTTAATTTGACGATCATTAGGGTCATAACTAGGTTTACTAGACATCGCTAATATTTTTCCCGTCTTTGGATCCGCTACAATTCCAATTAAATTTTCTGGCTCATAATGTTTACTCGCTTCTTTCATTGCGTCTTCTAAATAACTTTGAATACGTTGGTCAAGCGTTAAATATACATTATCTCCATTTTTAGGCGCCTTTACATTCACCTTTCCACCGTCAAGAGATACACCTTTACGGTCCCCTGTATAAGCTACCTCACCATTAGAAGCACCTAAATACTTATCTAAACTCTTTTCTAAGCCAAATTGACCTACTGCGATTCCATTCTCATCAGGGCTGGCATGCCCTATGACGTAAGATGCGAAATCACCGTTTGGATACACCCTCGCATTTTCAGTAATGAAAGAGATTCCCGGCAATTTCAATGCTTCTATTTGTTCTTTCTTTTCTTTCGTCAAGTCCTTACCTAATGTTCCAAATTCCACTTGACTTCTGCCTTCTTTAGTTAAAGTAGCTAAAATTTTATCTTCATCTTTTCCGAGTACTCCTGCGATTTTTTTTGCAGTATCCTCTTTATCCTTAACGGCACTGGCTCCTTTTAACTCGGCTACAAGTTTATAAGAATTTGCGTCTTGCGCTAGTACATGGCCATTTTGATCATAAATTGTTCCTCGATTCGCTTCGAGAACTCCTTTTTTACTATGTTTCTGTTCAGCAAGTTTTTTCAAATCATGATTATCCACTGTTCCTGTTGCTTGTATGTAAAAAAATCGGGCTAATAATAGAAAAAAGAGCAGGAGGAAAAATATCATAAAATAACCTGCTCCCTTATTGGTATGAAATTTGGTCATATTTTTATTCATCTTTTCTTCACACCTATTTGCCTTACTTTAGGCCTTTCACATTATTCGCATTAATTTCTAGCCCGTGTTTTTTTGCAACTTCAGCGATACGCTCATAACGACTTAACTTCTCTACTTCAGCCTGCAATTCTTGATTTTCCTTTTGTTTTTTCACAATTTCTTCTTCTATCGTCGCTGCTTCTACATTAACTTGATATAGACCCGCTTTATTCCCAATAAAAGCTACACAGGCATATAATAAAAATCCAATAAACGTTACGTACAATAGCTTTTCAATTCTTGTAATTTTCGTTTTAACTTTTGGTTTAACCATCTGCTGTGGCGGCGTTTGAATTTGTACCTCTTCTTGCGCCTGTTGTTTATACTTTACAGCTAAATTAGTCATACCTCTCTCTCCTTTTTATCGTTTTTCAGCGATTCTCAACTTCGCAGAACGCGCTCGATTATTTTCTTCTAATTCAATGTCAGAAGGTAAAATCGGTTTCCTTGTAATAAGCTTTAATTTCGGCTTAAATTCATCCGGAATAATCGGTAGTCCCTGTGGTAATTGCGGTGTTGTGCTATTTCGCTTAAACGTCGTTTTACAAATACGATCTTCTAAAGAATGGAATGTTATAACACTAACTCTTCCACCAGGCTTGACCATATCAATTGCAGATTCCAACGCTTCTTCAAATACTTTTAATTCATCATTTACAGCGATACGAATCGCTTGGAATACTCGCTTCGCAGGATGTCCACCTGTTCTACGTGCCGGAGCTGGAATACCTTCTTTAATTAATTCCACTAATTCTCCTGTCGTTTCAATAGCCTTATTCTCGCGATACGCTTCAATTTTCCTTACTATTTGCTTTGAAAATTTTTCTTCGCCGTATTGGAAGAAAATTCTTACGAGTTGTTCATATGACCAGCTGTTCACAACATCATATGCTGTTAATGGGGCATCTTGATCCATCCGCATATCTAACGGTGCATCATGATGATAACTAAAGCCACGCTCTGGTGTATCTAATTGTGGGGATGAAACACCTAAATCGAATAAAATCCCGTCTACTTCTGTGATACCTAATTCATGTAGTTTTTCAGATAAATAACGGAAGTTGCTCTTCACTGTTACAAATTGTTCACCATAAGAAGAAAATTTTTCCTTCGCATTTCGAATCGCTATTTCATCTTGATCAAATGCTATTAATTTTCCACCATCTGTTAGCTGAGATAATAAATAAGAACTATGTCCTCCTCCACCCAGTGTACAATCTACATATGTACCACTCGGTTTTATATCTAAGCCATCTACTGTTTCTTTCAAAAGTACTGTTACGTGTTTGAACATTGCTGCACCTACTCTTTTTCCAATTAATTATGTTAAATACATTTCTCACTCTACAAACACAATTTACTACTAGAGGATGAAATGCTACTAAAGAACGACTCATTTAACTTCCAACAAGGTAGTACGCTATACAAATCGCTATTTTATTTTATTATATACTAAATTTTATCATTTTTTGCGGGAATTTAAACAAAAACCTGTCGAAAAAGATAATAATCCGTTTACATTTTGTGCTATTTTGTCATATATATATACCTGATACATAGCGATTCATTACAATAACATAAGATGAATAATTCAGAAATATTTCACTTCACAGT
>NZ_JBFUIN010000446.1:0-2553 GCF_056401855.1 Bacillus sp. P4_D3 | reverse complement strand
GTATTAAGAGATGATCGAATAAAAAAAGAATGGAAAGTTCAAGTTAAACCATTTCTTCTTGCAAAATATGCTGTAACGATGGAATTATATGATGCTATTACGAATAATACACCAAATATATTCAGAGATAATAATAAACCAGTTGTAAGTATCTCATGGAATGATGCGATTGTGTTTTGTAATTTACTTTCAAAAAAAGCGGGATTAAAAGAGTATTATTCTATTAGTGATAGCGGTCAAATTGTTAGTTGTAATTTAGATTCCAATGGCTACCGATTACCTTCTGAAGCAGAGTGGCAATATGCGTGTAAGGCAGGAACTACTGGATACATATATGGAAAGCTTAAAGAGATTGCTTGGTATAATGAAAATTCAGATGGACATATTCATGAGGTCGGGGGAAAAGAACCGAATGCATGGGGATTATATGATATGTTAGGGAACGTTTGGGAATGGTGTTACGATTTGTATGATGAAAAGGTGTATGGATCGTACCGAATTTTCCGGGGTGGTAGCTGGGCTGAAGGAGCGAGAGGGTGCGGTGCTACTTGTCGCCGCCGTAGCCATCCTACATTTCATATAGATGATCTTGGTTTTAGGCTTGCTAGGTCCATTTAGAAGGAGAATAAAAGATAGGAGTACGGAAAGTGTCTGTACTCCTAATGACAACATAGAAATCATTTAACCTAAGGAGTGTTTACATTGGCACGTGTTTTATTCATTAACGCTGGATCAGAAGGTCATATTAATCCAACCATTAAAGTTGTAGAAGAACTAATTTCCCGCGGTGAAGAGGTAGTTTATTTTTCAATAGAAGCTTTCAGGGAGCGTATTGAAAAAACAGGGGCTACTGTACGAACAATTGACGACCAAAAGTTTATAAAAGCTTTTCTTTCCGGTGGTCGAAATTATTTACCAGAAAGAATAAATGGTCTTTTACATACAGCAGATGTTATTATACCGAGTGTTCTTGAACAAATTGAAGGAGAACATTTTGATTACATCATTCACGATTCTATGTTTGGCTGTGGACATCTAATTGCTCAAATTCTTAAGCTGCCAGCAATTAATTMATGTACATCTTTTGCGCAGGATGAAAAATCATTTACAAGAATGTTAGAACATCTTTCGAAAAATATATCAGAGGAATCTATTGAAAAAATTAAAAATGATTATCAAAACTTAACGATAGGAATTAAAGAAAAATATGGTGTTGAAATTAAATCACCTTATGAAGTTTTCTGTAATCCTGCACCACTTACAATTGTTTATACAACTAGGGAGTTCCAACCTTTTGGAGAAGCTTTTGATGAATCATATAAATTTGTAGGACCATCTCTTTCTACACAATTAAGAAAAGAAAACTTCGATTTTACTGCAATCGAAGGGGAAAGTCCCATTTATATTTCACTAGGTACGGTTTTTAACGAGGCCATTACTTTCTATAAACTTTGTTTTAAAGCGTTTGAGAATACCGATTATACTATTGTTATGTCTATCGGTGAAAAGACTAAAATAAGTGATTTAGGTGAGATTCCTAAAAACTTCATTGTGAAAAATTATGTTCCACAAACTAAGGTGCTTACATATACAAAATTATTTATTACACACGGTGGGATGAATAGTATGCATGAAGGACTTTATAATGGGGTGCCACTAATTGTAATTCCGCAAAGTGCGGATCAGCCAGTAATTGCAAGGCAAGTTGAGAATCTCGGAGCAGGAGTTACATTACAAATGCAAGGATTAGTGGAGAGTCAACTACGTGAAAGTGTAGATTTTGTGTTAGGTGATATATCATTTAAAGAAGCTGCTTTGAATATGAAGGAATCTTTCCGAAAGTCAGGTGGGTATGAGAAAGCTGTTGATGAGATTTTTAAAAATAAAAGTCAATACAACATCTAATTAAAAACCTAGTTGTATAAAAAAGCGTCTATATTACATGATATAGGCTTTTTTTGTTAGTATACATATTAACAGTTTCGTGTCATATAAAGTGGGGAATTCCACCCATCCTTAAGTTGATGGATGGGTGGGTGGTGCTATCCATTTATATCACCCCTTTTTAAAAACATAAAACGAATGTCCCTAATATTAATATATGAAGTTAATTTTTTGTGTTTGTTCCATATTTCGCTTTATAATGATAAAATGGTATTTTGTGGTTATTAAAATCGTATCGCCCTATTAAAGAGCTATTTAAATTAATCGATATAAAGGAGTAATTAGAATATGGAAGAGAAAAATAATTTTTCAATTAAGAAAATGTGGAAGATAACTAACCCTTCTAAAATTCATTTTATCTCAGGATTAGTATTATCTATTGTTTCAAGTGCAATTTCATTGATAATACCTTTATTAATAAAAGATATAATGGATGAACTTTCAAAAGGCATATCTTTTAGTTTAATAAGTCAAATTTCTATTTTGTTAATTTTGGAAATAATTTTTTCAGCTTTTTCTCTTTATTTATTATCTAAAGTTGGGGAAGAAATAGTGAAAAACTTGCGTGATAAACTCTGGGATAAGTTATTAAAATTACCTGTAAAATAT
>NZ_JBFUIN010000445.1:0-2554 GCF_056401855.1 Bacillus sp. P4_D3 | reverse complement strand
ATTCCAGAGATATTATGTGGATATTATTTCACAAACTCAATTTGTGATTCCTGTCATGAACATATGACAACAAATATTGACCGTCCTTTAATTAGACATAAATTAAGTCAATATAAGATTGAGCAAATGAAAAAACAAATCGACTCCCCTCTCTATACGAATGAACATGGTGAGGAGCTAGCAGCCGCTGAGACAGATGTAGTCGAAGTAAGTGATGAGATACTTTATTCTAATGCATTAATTATGAAACTATGTAAAAAGCACGATATTTCATTACATAATGAAATTTGGAAAGAAGAGCGCGTAACAAAAGTAGCTAGTTCTATTCAACGTGAATTGCTTTTAGATAACCGTAAATATAAGATGAGTGTATTAAAAATGGCCTATACTTTTGCTGTACAAACAATTGATGGCTACTTTGACGATCCAGATGCGATTGATATTTCTACCATTCTATTAAATGCCGATTTCATGGAATTAAAGGAAAAGAGTATCGTTCGTGACTTAAGCAAAAGCTCTTTATGGAATACATTAAATACAACGAGCGAAAACCATTACTTTATTTTACTTAGTGATAAAGACGGTCTGTTCTGCTTCATTCGCCTATTTGATATTTTTGATGTTGTTGTTCATTTATCAGAAAAAAGATACAATCTTCCATCACCAATTGTCGGCGTAAATAATGTAGACAAAAAAGGATTTTTTGTGGAAAGTTTAAAACAGTATATGGATGGGCTATTTAAAGAAACTACACGTTCTATTTAATCCACATAAGAACATACGGTCTCCTTTCTTCATGAAAAGACACTGTGTTATAATGAGTATGAAAAGAACAATACAATCACATAAAACAATTAAAAACTGTATATAAATAAAAAAGACTAGTGTGCGGCTACACACTAGTCTACGTAACTTAGCAGATTGGATTGTTCATTTATCCTATTTGTTTCGTACAAACACAACAACCCACATTCTATAGGCATAGGTGGGTTGTTATTTTTTGAGCTTGTCAATTAAGACGACAATAAACGTTAACAATGCAATGAGAAACAGTCCACCTTGCAGTAACAACGCAATTTCACTCACTTATTATCACCCCCCTCCTACTCGGAGAAGTGATAATTGAACAACCAACCGTACCATAAGTTACCTCTTAATTTTATCATATTTTTTAATTGTTTACGACGAAAACCCGCAAGCTATTAAGCTGCGAGTTTTTTTATTTTCCACTCCTATTTCAACTTCTCCATAACCGTATCATAAAATTTCCGTTCATCGTCTACATTTAAGTGAATACGACTTACTGTTTTAGAAAATCCATATAACAACTGTGCTTTAATTGGCTCTTTTAACGTTATTTCAAAAGTTGCAGGTTCTTTTATAAATTCCATAACAGTTGCGTCAAGAACCTCTTTCTCTTCTTCTTTCGTTAAAGGTTCACCTTTATAAAACGCAATGTTATCAATTTGTGTATATGGTATAACGATTTTCTTTCCTAATCCAATTTGAATGATCACTTTTTCTTCCGCCACGATAATTGGATTTTTACGCATCGCTTGGATTTCAGCTAAAAAATAAAACATCGCATATATGTTCAAAATGAGTAAAATCCAAGCTATAACTGGATTCCATTGATGAAGTAAATAATGAAAACCGATACTTTCAATTAATGTTGCATGAATAATCATGATATAAACACCTATTGCACCGGTCTTCTTATGATATGAATATGTGAATTCATTTTCTAGTACTTTTTCACGCCACGATAAAAAAGCATAATAGAGTAATTTACACTCTGTTAGAATGATATTTACCGTCTTACTTCTCTTCATACTAACATCAAATGCTGCATCAATCGCATAAGAAAATGAAGAATACTCACTTCGATATTCTTTATATCGTTTTATTATTTTAGGAAGTACTCTTATAATTTTATACATAAGAAACAGTTCAAAACATACAAACGCAATTTCTCCAGCAACTATTACATACGAAACAAATGAAAAAGCTTGTAAATAATCACTAGGAATTATAAATCTTGCGAATACGTATCCAGCTATAACTACAGGAAACATATACGTTAACGAATATCTTTTCCGTATAATAAAGAAATATGTGATAACCGGAATTACAAACATAAAATCTAATAATGAACCGAGGACTACTTCTCTCGGGGCAGCTGGTACTATTGGAAGGGCATACAATAAATAGTTTGATAACATAATTAAAGATATGAGCCCAATCCAAATGCCTTTTCGCCTTCGTGAAATTGATGGATTCATTCCTTTTCTCCTCTATTCAAAAACCTCATTTAAATGATCTTTATAAAATGAAATGGCACGTTCAAATTCTTTTACTTCCTCTACTTTTACGACCATTTCAAGTAGTAATTTCATCGCGGATTCATGATCGTTTACGTTATATTTTGCTAATGATAAAAATACTTTCATCACGTCATTTTCCGGGAACTTCTTTATCCCTGCTTCTAATACAGTAATCGCTTTATCATATTCCCCTATACAACGATACGTACTGCCAAGACCGATATACGCAC
>NZ_JBFUIN010000444.1:0-2561 GCF_056401855.1 Bacillus sp. P4_D3 | reverse complement strand
CTCTTGCAAAAAAACATTTCACACTGCTACTATTTTACGAAAAATATTATTGCTCCTAAAACAATCAACAATACACCCGAAAGCGGAAAACTCTTTTCTTCCTCTTTTATCTTTCTTTCAATAATGCCTTTAATTTTCGTCTTCATATCCTCTGGACATTTTCTAAATAGAATATCAGTAGTATGAAACGGCCTATTTAAAATTCGAATCTTAGCAGGAGATTCCGATAAATATATATTATTTTTATCCAACGTAAATTCTATATTTGCTTCAGTAAGTCCTTCTTTCACTAATATATTCACTCGGCTAGAAGGTAAATTAAACACTGTATAATCGTTAAAAGCTAGCCCTCTAATATCGAAATGTGAGTATATGAGAACTAAAGTTATAAACAACAAAACTAGTACAACTATTGTTTTCACTAACGAAAGTTGATTTAACATATAAGAAGATGTTGTCATATAAGCACAAAAAAATGCCATTAAATTACAAAGATAGTGATTTAAAATGAAAGTTTTTCTTACAACTATAGTAAGTACGGAAATGATTAGTAGAGTACATACTAGATTCATTAACATATTTAACCCTCCAAAAAACCACAACTATACAACTTTGTTATATTTTAACATTAATTAAATGTTCATACCTATAATTATTTTCATAAAATATAAAAGAGGTTGCCCAAAAGTAGCTATTCAGCTACTTTTGGGACAACCTCTTTTTATGCATTCATCTTAAATTATAATAATACTTATATTATTTTAGGTATTACCGTCCTAGGTTTCGCTACATATCCATCAGGCAAATAAATTCAAATAACCTTATATGTCCCCCCATCCATATAGACAGGGGGACATATACCGCATCATTCTTTACTTAATACTTTCTAATTCCCATTGGTGATAATTACCTGGTGAAGTTGTATGCTCAGATTTTAAAACACGCTCACCAGCACCTACAAGTGGGGCAATACCATTATCTGCAACAGAACTAGTCCACTGGTTTTCTCTTGATGTTATATAATTAGAATCAGATTTTATATAGAAGTTCTTCTGATTAGTAAGCTTGTCTAATTTAATAGCAGATTTATTGTGATCAGTATCTAACCAACTATAGTCATAACCATTTCCAATGTTTAAATACTGATAATTACTATGACTACTATTCGTAAACTTCATAAACACTTCTTCATCTTTTTTGAATAGTTCTTCCGGTCTAGATTTACCTTTTCTTTCAAGTATTACTGGTGTTGCTTGAACGTCTGGTCCATGTATTGCTTGTTGGATAGGACCGAGTCTCAATCCATCCCAGTTATTCCCCTTAAGTGAAAAGTGTACATATCTCCCATTAATTGATTGGTTTAAAGTACCAGCGCTCCAAGATTCGTTTACACCGTTAGCGAAGTTAGTAGCTGACTTCAAATAATACTGTTTTCCTTCTACTATAGGTTCTCCGGAATTATCTACTACTATTTTATCGATAGCGTCTAGATAGTTTTTATTTGAAACAAGAGGCGTGAAAACTTCAGTTTTATTGTCTTTTACATCAATTAATTCAAACTTAGCGTGCGATTCCCCAAGAGATGCACGGTTAACTGCTATGTCTACAGGTTCATTTTCTTTAGATTCATATACATTTGAATTCTGATTTCGAACTAATGTTACCTTTTGGCTCTCACCTTTTTTATTACGAACCGTAACAAAGATTTCTTTATTTAAATTAAATATACCTGGTATAACCGAAGCATAAATCTTTTTCTTGCTATAATCATAACTGCTATATGATAGAGTTGGTTGTAGTGCGCGTTGATCAAAGAAACCAAGGTTCACACCTCGTTCTAAAAGAGAACGATTTGGACCATAACGAACTAGATTTTCTTTTGGCTGACCATTTACAATATGATTCGCTACCCAAGCCCCCTTGCCTATCCCGCTATTTTCAAAAAATTCGTCCAGTGAAAGATTATAATCAACGCTAGCAGGTTTTGTTTTGTTCGTTCTTGGTGTATACACTCTAAATTTTGGTATAGAACCCAAATTTGTTTCTACTAATGTAGTAGAAGCATTTACATTTGATGCAAAATGCGACCAATCACCTAAATTTTCAAACTTTCCATCTTTCATTGTATATACATTCATTGTACTGGTAGGCAAGACCTCAATAGAAAGGGGTGCCCCTTGTTCTACCGCTTTTAATTCATCTAGTGTTAGAGAAATTTTCACATCCGCTTGACCTTCTATACTATCCATTAGAATTTCAGTTTTATTGTTTCCGCCTTTTGCTGTAGTTAACAAGTTGGCTTTATAACGATCTTGTGTCGCCTTAACAGTATTAATAATTTTATTACCTAATCGAATGTTAAAGTGAGGTGAAACATCCCCAGCAGACGCTGTACCCGTGTTTTTATATTCTAGATGGAAGCGCACATTTGCTGCTTTAGCTGAATCAACAGTTGTTGCTGTTGACCAATCAAAACTATTAGAGATGCTTTCTGTTTCCGTTTTTGTATTAGAGTAACCATATCCTACATTTAACGATCCTTTTCCTGAAGGTACAGGACC
>NZ_JBFUIN010000443.1:0-2562 GCF_056401855.1 Bacillus sp. P4_D3 | reverse complement strand
CACTGTATCCTGGAAGAATTCCGACATAGACGTTGCTGCGAATCCCATCATTTGATTCATTGCTTCTTGTACTGCACTTAGCTCTAATTCACTAAGCTCTTTCCCTTCTTCAACTACCCCTGTTCCCATCATCATTAAATCTGCAATAGATAAAGCGACGTCTTGCTTTAAGACAAGTAGATTTTCCATATCTAATCCTTTTGTGAAATGGATATTTAATACAACATGCGGAATTTCAACATTACTTGTATCATATAAATCCACCAATTCAATATGAGGAGCAGTAATACTTACTTGCCTATTTAAGATTGTTGATAATACAGTCGAAGCTGAACCAAATGATATATTTGCAATCTCGCCAAGAATATCGCATTCTTGAGGCGTTAAATGCTCATTTTCTTTTTCTAGCACAATCGTGCTCGTATCCCCTTTTGTGTGTTGCTCAGGCATTTTCCCTGCCTCCTCATTTCTGTTTTTCTTTCAACGATATAAACTTTCTATTACACTCGTTATATTTATCAAACGTATTATTCCCACAATATTTGCAAACGACTATTGTTACACACTCAATGAATAGTTCTAACCAAAAAGCTCCCCAATTGTATACAAGTGGGGAGCTTCCTTCATTCCTATTATAAACCTTCTGGGTTTAAAATGAGGACCACTCGTCCATCACCGAGAATTGTCGCACCAGAGAAATAGTTAGAGCTCTCTGCAAAGAAGTCGCCTAATGACTTTAAGACTATTTCTCTTTGACCGATAATTGTGTTGACAATAAGTCCATAGCTACGATGTGAATTACGAACAATTAATACAGGAACCATTTGACTATCATATGATGCAAACGCATCATCTACTGTTTTTTCACCAAATACAGTGTTTAAATGTTTTACTTCAATAATTTGATTGCGATAATTTAAAACGTCTTTTCCTTGTAACGATTGAATATCTTCCTTTTGAATTCGAATCGCTTCGACTATATTACCGAGAGGCAACGCATAACGCGTATCGTTTGTTTGAACAAGCATTGATTGAATAATAGACAATGTTAACGGAAGTTCAATTCTGAATGTACTTCCTTTTCCTTCCTCAGAATCAATAATTAAATGCCCACCTAAACTATGAATCGTATGTTTAACAACATCTAATCCAACACCACGTCCAGAAAGGTCAGACACAACTTCAGCTGTACTAAATCCTGGTTGGAAAATAAGATCATACACTTCACGATCCGTTAATTTATTTGCCTCTGTTTCTGTTATAACACCATTTTTAATCGCTTTTTCTAATACTTTCTCTTTATAAATACCGTTTCCATCATCAGTAATTTGAATTACGACATGATTTCCGCTATGGAACGCTTCTAATTTAATAGTACCTGTTTCATTTTTGCCGGCATCACGGCGTTTTTCAACAGTCTCAATCCCATGATCAATTGCATTACGAATTAAATGAACGAGTGGATCACCAATTTCATCAATAACTATTTTATCAACTTCAGTATCTTCACCTGTAATTTGTAAATCGATTTTTTTCCCTAAATCTTTCGCTAACATGCGTACCATACGCGGGAAACGATTGAAAACTGTTTCAATTGGTACCATACGCATATTTAATAGTACATTTTGAATATCTTTTGAAATATCCCCTAATCGATTTAAATGCTCGATTAACTCCTTATTTTGAATCGTTTCTGCTAATTCATCAATTCGTCCACGCTCAATTACACTTTCTTCAAACATATTCATTAATGTTTCGATTTTTTCTAACTGAACACGAATAGAACGATTCTCCACTTTAGCATTTTTCGTTTTTGTAGTACGTTTAGTTGACGTATTGCTCACCAGTTGAATTGGCAGTTCTAACGATGACTCCAGCTGTCTGGTTTCAACCTGTTGAATCGTTTCTTCCACCTGTACGCCTTCTTGTACTTTATGACTACCTTGCTTCACTTCTACTTTCTCAATTTCAGAAACATGAAGCACTACTCGTTTCAATTCTTCAACACTATGATCGGTATTCATATATACTGTAAACTCAAATCCAAAAGCATCCGCTTCAATTTCTTCAATGCTTGGAACCGTTTTTTGTATATTACCTAAATTTTGTAATGCTTCAATACACATAATGGCACGTACTGCTTTTAAAATAGCTTGTTGTTCAACAGTTATATATACTTCATGCGAAACTGTATCATCATTATTTATACTACTTTGCTCTGCATTTTCCATAGAAGCTTCTACATTTCCGTTCAATAATGCTTCTAATTTAAATTTCGTTGATACAACATCTATATTACCCATTCCGCCTTGCTGCACATCTRCAACCATCTTTTCTAAATTATCAATACATTCAAAAACAACATCAATAATATTAGCATTCACCATCATATTTCCATGACGGATTTCGTCTAAAACACTTTCCATCTTATGCGTTAAATCCGCCATTTCTGTAAATTCCATACTCGCAGACATACCTTTAAATGTATGAGCTGAGCGGAATATTTCTCCTACAACACCCATATCGGCAGGATTCCGTTCTAAATTTAGCACATTTTCATTT
>NZ_JBFUIN010000442.1:0-2571 GCF_056401855.1 Bacillus sp. P4_D3 | reverse complement strand
CTCTTGTATATATAAATCCCATGCATCATCAAATATAGACATACTTTCTAGCATTCCACTTAACTCTAAGTATGAACTAATTACATCATAGTCTTCAGATTGCTTCGGAAAACTTAAATCATCATACATCGCCTCTGCTAAATCTGATATTTCATTTTTAAATAAAGCTGCACGGTGCTTCATCATATAATGGTAAAATGTCTTTTTCAAAAATATTCCCTACCTTTCTAACTTGGGTACATTATACAAGGCAAAAAAGAAAAAAACCAGCATAAAAGCTGGTTAAAAGTCGAAATAATTCCTTTTTAATAAACGTGGTCTTCCCATCAACTCTTCGTATGTTAGTTGTTTTGGCAAATCTTTCGTATAAATTAAAAACAACTGATCTTCAATTTCTTTTACAGTATGGTCTGCTTGATAGTCCATTCCACATGAGGAACAAGTAATACATGGTGTCTCTTGGATTTCAATGGCTTTCGTACCATCTGGTAATTCCCAATATACAGTATTCAAGCTTTCTTTCGCTTCTGTACTGTCACACCACATACAATTCATACTACGTCACCCTCATTTTTTTTGTCATCATCTAACTTTGCTATTTGTGCTTGATATTTTTTATCTTTTAATTGATCACGCTTATCACGTTTATCTTTTAAAGAAGCATGCGTTTCATTGACTTCATAATCTTTACGGCGATTCATACGTTGTAAATCATCTGGAACAAGATTAAATTTCTTATCACTCATCAATCCTGCAACGCCGATATCAGAACGTTTCTCTTCATAAGTCGGATAAATTTCTTTAAAGTAGCCTTCTGCTCTTCCTGGGATATAGTTTTCTGGTTCTGGATACGTTGTAATAACCCCTTCAAAGTTACGAAGAACAACTTTATCCGCACTTTGTGAAATTAAATAGTTTGGCTGAAGCGCAATTTTTCCGCCTCCGCCCGGTGCATCGACAACGAAAGTTGGTACTGCATAACCAGACGTATGTCCACGTAAGCCTTCAATAATTTCAAGACCTTTCGAAACTGGTGCACGGAAATGACCGATACCTTCTGATAAATCACATTGATAAATGTAATATGGACGAACACGAATTTTCACTAAATCATGCATAAGTTTTTTCATAATTGGAACGCTGTCATTAATTCCAGCTAAAATTACAGCTTGGTTTCCAATTGGAACACCTGCATTCGCAAGCATTTCACATGCTAGTTTCGATTCTTCTGTAATCTCAATAGAAGTGTTAAAATGCGTATTTAACCATACTGGATGGTATTTTTTAATAATGTTACACAGGTTTTCTGTAATACGCTGCGGGAATACAACTGGTGCTCTCGTTCCGATACGAATAATCTCGACATGCGGGATTGCTCGTAAATTCTTTAATACATATTCTAAAATTTTATCATTAATTAGAAGTCCATCACCGCCAGAAATTAAAACGTCACGTACTTGTGGTGTTTCACTAATATAAGCAATCGCATCATCTAATTGCTTTTTCGGTACGCCCATTCCAATTTGTCCACTAAAACGACGACGTGTACAGTAACGACAATACATAGAACATTGATTCGTTACTAAAAATAGTACGCGGTCTGGATAGCGATGCGTTAATCCTGGAACTGGTGAATCTTCATCTTCATGAAGAGGATCTTCTAAATCATATTTTGTTTTATATAACTCTTCCGAAATCGGTACTGATTGCATCCGAATCGGACAGCGTGGGTCATCAGGATTCATTAGCCAAGCATAGTACGGTGTAATGTTTAACGGGATCGTTTTCGTTGAAATTTTAACACCTTCTTCTTCTTCAGGTGTTAAGTTAATTAGTTTCTTTAAATCATCTAAAGTTTTGATCGTATTCGTTAATTGCCAAACCCAATCATTCCATTGTTCTTCTGTAACATCTTTCCATAATTCAATATCCTTCCAGTGACGATTTGGTTTGTATACATCATGTAACATTGCTATTCCCCCTTTTTATACGCTCATCCTTTATATAAGCAATAATTATGCCAACTTCATATACTTGATAAGTAAATGCGAGAAATACCCTATTATATAAGAGAATAAATATTTTTAAGTACTGTACTAAAACGATATTTACTATCATATTCATTACTTGTTATATATGTAAACGCTCTTTTATTGGTGCAAACACACAAAAACCGCCGATTATTCGGCGGTTTTGTCGTACTTGCTCAGTTTATATTGAAGCGTTTGACGCGGAATACCTAATATTTTTGCTGCTTGCAAAATATTCCCTTCCGTTTCAATTAATGCTTGATCTATTAATTCCTTTTCCGTTTGATGAAGAGCTTCCCTAAGTGGTAATATACTTTTCTTCTTCGGAAGTTTCTCTTTCCGAAATGTTCGTGGTAAGCAATTTGCTGTTAACGAATTCCCTTCCGTAATAATGACAGCATGTTCAATCGTATGTTTTAACTCACGAACATTTCCAGGCCATTGATAAGCTTGTAATCTTTCTTTCGCTTCCTTATCAATTTGAAGTACACCTTTTTTATAACTTTTATTATATTCTTTCAAAAAGTAAGATGCTAATAAC
>NZ_JBFUIN010000441.1:0-2574 GCF_056401855.1 Bacillus sp. P4_D3 | reverse complement strand
CTCGCAAAGGAAACTGCCATGATAATGCCTGTATTGAGTCATTTTTCTCCCATTTTAAATCGGAAATGTTGTATTTGAATCATTTTAAAACAGAAGCAGATTTAATACAAGCAATTGAAGAGTATATTTATTTTTATAACTATAAACGGTTCCAAAAACGACTCAACCACCGAGCTCCGATAGAATATCGAATCTCGATGGCTGCTTAGTCTTTTTAATATTGTCTACTTGACAGGGATAAGACCAGCTCTTTATTTAGGGGGTCTCTTTTCTATCGATTAACATATATATGTTAATCGATAGCATTTTGGAAAAATACAATAAGCTGCCCATATGGACAGCTCATTTACATAATTCTCGTTATCGGTAGCAAGGACAAGGCAGCTTCCTTGTGAGAGTGGAGATCCGCCTTTTTCTTTTTCTATGACTCTATTCATTTTTTTATACATTCCTATCCTGGTGCGCGTTTTAAGGTTTTCGTTTGTTACTGGATTGGCCGAAAAACTGTATAAAATTTTGCATGCTCTTAGCGTGGGTTTTTTCCGAAATGCTGGCGGTACCTCAAGTAGAACTTTTTTCTATTCCCTCTCTTTTCTGCATTTCTTTCATCTAGAGTCTTTGTCTTTGAATCATAAATGCCTTGTTCTTCAAGCAAAGGATTATGAAAAGAAATGACATCTTGCCACATGATACTCCCATTTTCATAAGCGGTTTTAAACATTTCCTTTAAGGATTTTTTCTCACTTTCTGTTAAACGATTTGCGTGTTCCGTAAACAGTGCCGATGTCTTTTCAGGATTCCCCATATATTCTTGATACATTTCAAACATTTTCGGATTCAGTTTCACTTCACTTTGTGCTTCTTCCCGGTCTACATACTCAATATAGTTCTGAAAKGCATCSGAACTYGGTAACACAAATTTTGTTTTTAAAACAACACCMGGTGTGACTGAAGAWTGAACAGGAACCCCATTACTCATTTTCATCATCCTGCATCATCATTTGAATAAACTCATTCATTTTTTTCATTTCGCTATAACAATCATTCATCATATGGATGTTCTTTTGGATGATATTTTCTAATTCCATTTCTCTTTTATTTTGTTGCTGAAAAAATGCCAGCATTTCAATTTGGTCTTTCAAAAATTTCTGYCTGGATAATCCTTTCCYCTTTGCRATTTCATCTATTTTCTTTACGGCAATTGGATCTACTTCTCTAATTCTRATTTCCACTTTTCYCTCTCCTTTCTGCAATTKTGGGTAGAGAWCMAAAAATAGTGAGAAGAGCATAAGGGGTTTTTGKKCCCAMCTAGGGGTTGGGACTAGGCGGAGCCTAGCAAAACGATGGGGGCAAGAAAATCCTCTAGGTGAGTACTCACTGATGACACAAATCAAACAGATGAGTACTCACTGACGATACAAAAACCACCAAATGAGCACTCACTGAGTACTCAAATTTCACTGGTGAGTACTCAGTGACGACATGACCTTATTCAGATTTTATTAATTTCTTGYGCCTTTTGYTCTAATTTTTTGATCTTATCTCGTGCAATTTTTTGTTCTCCTTTAAACAATTCAACGTTCTTTTCTGATGATTTTATTTTGGATTCTAAWGATGAKATTTTYGATTGWGTTTCCRTTTTTTCCGCTTCGGTTTGGTACTTCATTTCATCTTTYAGTTCTTTYACTTTCTCAWAAACTGTCTTCCCATTTTCYTCTTCAAGCTTGATTRCTTTCCCATAATTWTCAATCTTTGTTTCAATATCTTTTTTRTCTCYTTCTATAAAATCTAACTCATATGTTTTTTTATTTTCAGCTAACAATTCATCRTTTGCTTTTGTTTTTCTTTGATCAGTAAAAATCGTCTGAACAARTTTATTGGGACTCTTTRTACTTGTATTTTCTTCTTCGTAYTCGTTARCATCTTGTGTAAACTTCCKMATATCCATTTGTTCTTTTTCRYTGTTTTTATTGTAAATAYCTAAAGCTAAAGCTCCCCAATTTGGAGATAATTCTTTGACTTCTAYCACGTAATTYCCRTTCTCTTCATACAACACTTTGACAGGTAATTGGACACCTGGATTTCCTTTTTCTTGTGCCTTAAACGTAAATCCAGCTTCCTCATATCCTTCTATCCGAAATCGAATTTCTATGAAGTTTTYATGTGGATTATATTCCCTTTATTCTACAATCAATTTCCCCATCCCCGACAACTTAATTACTTTATTTGTTTCCGTATGGAATAGTTTTTCATCGTTTGGCATGTAAATTTTAGATGTCAAACGATGAAAAAACCGAAAAATAGAAAGCTGATAATTGCTAGGTAGATTCACGACTTATTTCTTCTCAAGTTAATTCTTTCACTCTTCTTACTGATTGCACCTATCACATTCTCACCTCACCTTTTTGTTATAAAACTCTCATATTTAGTTCTTCTACACTTGTAACTCGCCATGTTTCCTTTTCCTTTTTTATGATGATTCGCAACACATTTTTGACTTTTTCTTCTCGATTTTGCGTTGAATCAGTCGTGACATTTATAAATTCAGCTAACACATTTACTTCCTCCTCTTGA
>NZ_JBFUIN010000440.1:0-2577 GCF_056401855.1 Bacillus sp. P4_D3 | reverse complement strand
AACTTCATAAGAGCAAGCTCTTAATCCATTCGCTCGACTTGCATGTATTAGGCACGCCGCCAGCGTTCATCCTGAGCCAGGATCAAACTCTCCAATAAAGTTAGTTTGTCTAGCATCTAAAAATAAAAATTGACGTTTACGTTGTTTGTTTCGTTCAGTTTTCAAAGAACTTGTTTGTCGCTCATTTGCGACTCCCTTATGTTAACATTTTCATATTTCAATGTCAACCAAGTTTTTTTATTTCTTTTGTCGCTTTCTGCGTTGTTGCTATCGGCGACTTGTTCTATACTACACCTCTATAGGCTAATCGTCAATACCTTTTTATAAAGATATTTAATTTAATATGTTCACACCACTTTATCCCGCTATTTGCGGACAGTAAGACTCMCACCTCAAAGTTCGGCTGAAGCAAAGAAGCTAGTAGTGAGCCTGACGATCCATAAATTCCCGATTAGTAAAGGTTACATAAGAATCCACGAAGACTTTACTAAATAGCAATCATTGTCTACCTCTATCTACTAATCTCGCCTAACAAACCTCTCTATTTCAAGAGGACTATCCCCCGTACATTACTGGGTTCCACAAGAAATTCTTTTCTAGCAACTTCATTTACTCTCCTTATCTTAATTACAATATCTCTTTCTAACAGTGCACACACTCTCCTGAACCATTCATAATAGAATGAACCGACTATAGACTAGATTCAATTAATATTAAAAATTATGATGAGTAAAGGACCATTCGTAGATTATTTCATAAAACCAGTTGGAAATAGAATAATTGGTTCGTTTACAGATTTCACGATACTTTCATAGAAAAACACTCATTATTTTGATACACGTCAACTATAGACAAGAACAAGACACTAAAACATATGAACATACAGCTGTCATAGCGCCGTGGCTCACGAACCTATACGGTCTATAGTGAGAGTAGTGATGGCACACTACAATCTTGCACGTCAGCGATACCAAAAATGGACTTCGCCTTTGGTATCAAGAATCACACTGATGTTAATCAGGTTGCCCCTTTAGCAATGGGAGTGTCAATAAATCCAATATTAATAATCAAATATACTTTACTGAAGAACCACTTCACTAAAGTATGTAAAGTTACAAGCTATACTGGAAATCCGAACCTAGTATGGCAGCTCTTCTTTAAACACATATGTCCAATAGAAAATAAGCGCCTCAATTGATTGAGTATGCCCATTACACCATTCAAGAACAAACGTTCCTACCTCTTGTTATACACCACTACTTCCTTGCATTTAAGTAATCACACTATAATTTTTCACTTACACTTATCTTCTATATAAAAGCTCCAAAATTATAAAATTTAAAGAGTTGTATCCTATATCTATATACAGAAAACAGTAAGCTTTTCCGTTAGAAGAGCAAATAGCATTGCTAACAAAGCATATAGTTTCATTATTTCCAACCAAATTACAAATAGAGTATATAACTACCTGCATTTATTCCCGATGAGCCCATTCTTCCTCCAACTTATTTATATCAACGTGATAATAAAGACAAATATGCTGTTCAAATAGCAACCAGTGGCCAACTATACTTTAGTTATCTTATTTATAAGGCTACACAAAAAAAGATTCTTATCCAACTACTAGAGGAAACAAGTAGAACTTATAAAAAAGCTGAACACTATGTACAAGAGCAGTTCCAATATTACTACTCACAACTGATCTTCCCGCCCCAGAGATTTCCTTGGGAATTTCGTGTAACAAACTACAAAGAAGATTATAGAGTCTAAACATTAATCCACACATCTTTATCCAAAATGTTATATGCGAAAGTACTACATAAGACTTTCAAGAACTATATTTTGAAATTATCGCCGCTCTTCAAAAGCCAGATTCAGAAAAAAGAACACGCGCTATTATCTTTTTAACTCCACCACTTTCACCATATAACTATTTAAAACAAATAAAGTGAAACTTTAATCAGTGGGGGTTTACGGGCAGCAGGGCTCCCACCTAACTTCTTTGCTCCAGCTGAATTTTGAGGTGGGAGTTTTACTGCCCGGCGAATAGCGGGATAAATGAAATAAATAGCCTGTTACAATGAACTTTTTTCTTCAAACTTTTTCATGTACCACTATTCGGGTTCACTTCAATTTAACATGTGGTAGCTTCTTTGCTATTCACGAATTAAAGCCATTATCATACGAAACAATTCAGAGATTAAACATCCCGTCATTAAAGATGTCTAAGAAAAAGATCCTCATAAATGGAGTGAACTTGTTTAAAAGCCATATTTATTCAGTTTATTATCTTCATTGATCCGTGGATTTCAAATAACTACAAAGCTATTACAAATAAACACTATGCTACTTGCTCATGAACGTTTTGAGCTTATCGATGTAAGAAACAAAGTGAAGCCTATATAAATACACTTACCTTTAAACAAATAAGCTTGTTATCAATAGGTTTCTTGAACCATAGATAACAAGCTTATTTCATTAAACACAAAAAAGACGAGTCATTCTGACTCATCTTAAAGTTGCTTGGCGACGTCCTACTCTCACAGGGACAAGGTCCCAACTACCATCGGCGCTAGA
>NZ_JBFUIN010000439.1:0-2587 GCF_056401855.1 Bacillus sp. P4_D3 | reverse complement strand
GTCTCATAAAGAACATGTAGTAATTTCTACGTGTTCTTTTTTAATAAAAATGAAAGTAAACTKTTAAATAAAAATTTACTTTCAATGTCATATAAGAAGAACAAAARATAAGTCGTCTTTTGYTCTTAACAGGRTCTTACCAGCAGCATCCGTTACTTTAGAAACACTCCTATGAGATATAATTATTGATGGTRCTTTTTAGGTGATATACTGGAGGTAGATTACTCATCTAATGATGAAGGGAGGTTTACGCGTATGGAAGTAACATTTACAGTAAGTAAATGGGATGAAAAGCCAGTCAATGACACTASAAAAGATTTCCCTATTAATATTGCCCATGTCGAATATGATATTGACGGTGAATTAAAAGGAAAAGCTTTTGTTGAATATTTATTATATTATTTAGAATCAACTATAGATGATGGTCACTTGGCTACYGCTAAAATTTCYGGATTTTTACATTTYGAAGGAATTTATAARGGAAAACGAGGGACATTTAYAGCTATAGAGCAAGGGATATTTGATAAAGGAAATCTAGATTCCCCTGCAACAATCATCAAAGCTACTGGTGAATTAGAAAGCYTGAAAGGGTCCTATAATTATAAGTTTACAGGTCAAACCAGTAAAMTGATTCTAGACTTTGAATTCTAACAAAATATCTTATAATTTAGCAAAAAGGGCATCCACTGTAATACCAGGAATGTCCTTTTTWAAACTAAATTATACCGAAAAACAAGACTCRAAATTTTCAATGGGAGGAAATGATATGAGGATCACGATACAAGAATATGTGGTCAATGAAATAGATTCAGGACCATATGGAATAACCGTAGGAAAAGACGGAGCATTGTGGTTTACRGAACAGAAAGGGAATCGAATTGGKAGAATAAATGCTACTGGTGAAATAAATTCTTTTCCCATTCCGACAGCAAATGCAGGAGCTATGTCAATTATCTCGGACCAGAMCGGTGACTTATGGTTTACGGAATATAACTCAAGCAAGATCGGKAAAATGTCGATGAACGGTCTTTTTGRAGAATATGTACTCCCTACAACGAACGCTGCACCTTTTGGCATAACGGAAGGCCCAGATGGAGCAATATGGTTTACAGAAATGAATAATGGTAGGATCGGAAGAATAACAAAGTCAGGGGAAATCACCGAGTTTGAATTGCCTAACTCCAAATCATYYCCCTCTTTTATTACTCTGGGATCAGACGGTGCATTATGGTTTACACAGAATCAGAACAATAGGATTGGGAGAATAACCACTAAAGGTGAGGTCAAAGAATATCCAATCCCAACACCCAACTCCGGGCCAGTTGGAATTGCGAGCGGMCCAGATGGAGCAATATGGTTTGTRCAAATCATRGGCAATAAAATTGGTAGAATTACGTTCGAAGGTGAGRTCAAAGAATTTGTTATACCGACGCCGAACGCTCGTCCTCATGCCATAATACCYGGGAAGAACAGAGATCTTTGGTTCACAGAATGGGGAGGTAACCAAATCAGCCGTATTACAGTTGAAGGAGTTATTACGGAATATACGATACCTACAAATAATGCAGAGCCACATGRTATCACGWTTTGTCCGGATGGCGATCTTTGGTTCGCTGAAGAGTGTAATCAAATTGGACGTCTAAMAATCATTACGTAATAGGGATATCGTCCATCGCYATCAAGCTCAGAAAAGTAAATATCCCATCACCATCAAGTTAAGAAATTGGTTGCTCCCCAAAACGAAAAAATGTGCTTTTTTGTTACAAGTAGCACAAAATTTCGTTCTGGGGGTACTATAAAATTTTAKCTTGATGGCGATGGGGTCTCGCCATCAAAACGTGAATTTCGCACGCTAAGGAATTTCTATATTAAAAAACTTGGCTTTACCGTACGTTAAGGAAGTTTCATAAACGATATTTAATGTTTGTTATTGTTACTACAGAAAGAACAAAAAGAATGAATTAAATATGAATCGATTTATCCCGCTATTTGCGGGCAGTAAGACTCCCACCTCAAAATTCGGCGAATACGAGGGAGTTAGGTGGGAGTCGGACTGCCCGTAAAAGCCCGATTGGTGAGGGCTAATAATCAGTGGGGGATGAACAAAACCCCCACTGATTAAAGTTTCACTTTATCTGATTCAAGATCATTTGTATCGAGTGTATGAAGCTAAAAAATAAAAGTTTCATTGTAAATCCTAAGTGGAGTAGAAGTTTAGGTTGATAAATAAGGGAGTCGAATTTTTTTGCATAAAGCTGTATAATGCTTGTAACGAAAAGGAAATACAGGAAAGGATATGTAATGAGTTACTATGGATAAGGATAAACAACAATTAAGCGTTGAAGTTGCAAGATTATATTATCAATCAGATTATAGTCAGCAAGAAATTGCTAATAAATTAAATATTTCAAGACCGACGATTTCTAGATTATTGAAGTATGCGAAAGAAAAAGGATTTGTTCAAATTAGTATAGCTGATCCATTTGCTGACTTAGATAACGTTGGGAATTTACTTAAAGAAAAGTATAACCTGTTAGAAGCGCATGTCGTATTTTCTCCAGTACCAGAATATGCAACGATTACGGAG
>NZ_JBFUIN010000438.1:0-2599 GCF_056401855.1 Bacillus sp. P4_D3 | reverse complement strand
GTATTATTACTAGGTAATAATTTTTTGGTGGAATAATATTTTTACAGGAGTTTCGATTTATAATAAAGAAATATAAATTGGAATGTTTAAAAAATTTAGCGTAAGATGGGAATAGTAAATATTTCTATTAGTAAATGTCATAGGAATAAATTTTCTAATAGAATACATCGTATTTTTACAGTAAATCAATTTGATGCCAATCTGTAAAAACGGGACAAACAAGAGTATGGGAGTGGATTTTACATGTTTAAAATTCAAGAAGTTCGTGAATTAATTAAATTAATTGATAGCTCTAATATTGATGAATTTGAATACAAAAAAGACGGTACAACAATCAAAATGAAAAAACGTGGTAATGAAGTTGTTGCTGTGCAAGCACCGGTAACGAAACAGGTAGTACAACCAGCAGCATCTGTTGAAGTAGAAACAACAGTAGCGGCAGCGCAAGTAGAAGTGCAAAAACAAGAAGAAGAGAAAGCTGTTCAAAATGAAAACCTACATAAAATCACATCACCGATGGTAGGGACATTTTATTCCTCTTCTTCGCCTGATACACCTCAATATGTAAGTGTTGGGGACAGAGTATCGAAAGATTCTATCGTATGTATTGTTGAAGCTATGAAATTATTTAACGAAATTGACGCAGATGTAGAGGGCGAAATTGTTGAAATTCTTGTTAATAACGGACAGCTTGTTGAGTATGGACAACCGCTATTTCTTGTAAAAGCGTAATAAGGGAGTCTTTGTGATGATAAAAAAAGTATTAATAGCCAATCGTGGAGAAATTGCTGTACGAATTATTCGCGCTTGTAAAGAAATGGATATTGAAACAGTTGCAATTTATTCTGAAGCAGACAAAGAGTCACTTCATGTGCAAATTGCAGATGAAGCGTATTGTGTTGGACCAACGATTTCGAAAGAAAGCTATTTAAATTTGACGAACATTATTAGCGTTGCAAAATTGACAGGTTGTGATGCAATTCATCCGGGATACGGATTTTTAGCAGAGAATGCAGATTTTGCAGAATTATGCCGTGAGTGTAACTTGATTTTTATCGGTCCAAGCCCGGAAGCTATTTCAAAGATGGGCACAAAAGACGTTGCACGTGATACAATGAAAGAAGCAGGGGTTCCGATTGTACCAGGTTCACAAGGGATTATTAAAAATACCGAAGAAGCGATCGAGCTTGCTAATCAAATTGGATATCCAGTTATTATTAAAGCGACTGCAGGTGGTGGCGGAAAAGGTATTCGTGTTGCGCGCCATGAAGAAGAGCTTGTAAAAGGAATTCAAATTACACAGCAAGAAGCCAGTACCGCTTTTGGGAACCCTGGTGTATACTTAGAGAAGTACGTTGAAGATTTCCGCCATGTTGAGATTCAAATAATGGCAGATACACATGGAAATGCCATTCATTTAGGAGAGCGTGATTGTACAATTCAGCGCCGTCTGCAAAAACTATTAGAAGAAAGTCCATCACCTGCACTTGATGAGAATATTCGCAAGCAAATGGGTGACGCAGCAGTTAAAGCGGCGGTAGCGGTTGATTATACAGGTGCTGGTACGGTTGAGTTTATTTATGAATATAAAACGAAAAGCTTTTATTTCATGGAGATGAATACGAGAATCCAAGTTGAACATCCAGTTACTGAAATGGTAACAGGGATGGATTTAATTAAAGAACAAATTCTTGTTGCTTCTGGAGAAAAGTTATCGTTACAGCAAGAAGAAGTACAATTTAATGGTTGGGCAATGGAATGTCGAATTAATGCGGAAAACCCTGCCAAAAAATTTATGCCATCTCCAGGTAGAGTAGAAATGTACTTACCACCAGGCGGATTTGGTATTCGCGTCGATTCAGCTGTATATCCGGGATATTCAATACCACCTTTCTATGATTCGATGGTTGCTAAATTAATTGTTCACGGAAAAACACGTGAAGAGGCAATTGCAAAAATGAAGCGAGCGCTCAGTGAGTTTGTCATTGAAGGCGTACATACAACAATCCCGTTCCATTTGCAATTGTTAGATCATCCTGATTTTGTAAAAGGTGAGTTTAACACGAAATTTTTGGAAGAGCATGAACTTGTGACGCAGTGATACATTAAAGGAGGTTTTTTTCATGGCTGAACATATGTTAGATATGGGTCAAGATACAACTCTTGGAAAAGTAGAAATTGCACCAGAAGTAATCGAAGTAATTGCAGGTATTGCAGCTGCTGAAGTAGAAGGTGTAGCGGCAATGCGTGGTAATTTTGCTACAGATGTTGTTGAGAAGTTAGGTAAGAAAAATCATGGTAAAGGTGTAAAGGTTGAATTAGCAAACGAAGATATTATTGTTGACCTTTATGTTGTGATGTATTTTGGTGTAGCAATTCCGGTTGTTGCACAAAAAATTCAAGACAATATTCGCCAAGCACTCTTTACAATGACAGGACTTGAGCCAAAAGAAGTGAACGTTCACATCGTTGGCGTAACATTCGAAACACAAAAAACAGAAATCGAACCAGTGTAAGAGTGAAAAAAGGTGCCTAGTAAAATAGGCATCTTTTTTATCGTTTCATTTCTTCACAAATTAAAACCCTCAAATTATTATAC
>NZ_JBFUIN010000437.1:0-2607 GCF_056401855.1 Bacillus sp. P4_D3 | reverse complement strand
AATTTGCTGATTATATCCTTGACTACGAAGCAATTTTAAAAAGACAGAGTGGAATGTACCAGCAACGACATAGCTACTTGCGGCATGATTCATACCAGGTAAATTCGCTACACGGCTTCGAATTTCTTCAGCTGCTTTTTGTGTAAACGTCAGCAGCAAAATATTTCGTGGATGAACATGTTTTACATTAACTAAATAACCAACGCGAGTTGTTAAAACAGATGTTTTACCACTTCCAGCACCAGCTAGTGTAAGGACAGGTCCTTCTGTCGTTTGCACTGCTTCTAACTGTTTTTCATTTAAATAAACACCTTGCTGTTCTAAAGCGCGGAAATACGCCGCATCTGCATCTTCTTCCATAATTAAATGGGTAGATGTTTTCGGAATATGATACGTCGCTTGCGGAATACCAGCGTGTGTTAACGGTTTTTGTGAAAATTTTTCTTGTGTCATATATTCACCTTCAAAACTATAGCATCAACATTTAACTTTAGCGGAAGAAAAAGAAAATAGCAATGTAAAAAACAGGAGGGGCTACCTCCTGCTACAAAATTACAATTCTTTTATCATTACGACGTGCGGGATATTTGCTTCCATAAATACATCAGAAGCCGTCACGTATCCTAGCTTTTTATAGAAAACTTCAGCATGTGTTTGAGCATGGAGTTTTAATTTTGGTAGAGACTCTTCTTTAGCATGCGCTTCAAGTGCATCCATAATGATTTTGCCAATACCTTTTTGGCGATGGGAGGCCAGTACGCAAATGCGTTCCATTTTTCCAACTCCATCAACAATGCGAAAGCGGCCCGCACCGACTGGAATGTCATTGTCATATACAACAACATGCACCGAAGTATCTTCAAATTCATCATATTCTTCTTCAGAAGAAACACGTTGTTCTTCTACAAAAACCTGTTTACGTACAGAGAATGCATCACTTAGCTGCTCGTCTGTTTGTACGATTTGTGCGTGCAAATTAGTTGCTCCCCTTTCCAAGGTGGAATGTTTCATGTACAGTCCATGTTCCGTTTTCTAATTGATATAGAAGGTGGAAACGATCGATTGGTTGCTCATAATAGAAATCTTTCATACGTAATCGACCTAATACATCAGCGTGCTCTGCATCTGACAGGCTTTGACCGATTGTTAAATGAGGTACGAAAGAGTACTCGCGCTCTTGTGTAAAGAATCCATTATGCATTTCTTCATTTAAGAAAGTAAGTTCAGGTGTTTTTTCTACTTTAAAATAAAGAACATTATTAACAGGTGCGAATGAACCAACTTTTCCAACATGAAGGGTGAAAGGGTTCGTTTTGTTTGCGATTGTATGTAACTCATTCACAATCGATTCTAATTGTTCATCTTGCGTTTCAAAGGGTGTTTTCAATGTAATATGTGGCGGAACTAATGCGTAATGTGGATCATAACGTTTACGCAATCCGTTTGCTTTATCTTGAATCATTTTTGATGGGAAAATTACAATTCCTAATTTCATGTTCCAATTCCTCCCTTTGCAAGTCTAGTTAGATTTTGAGAATAAATCTCTTTATCTCTTTATCTATTATATCAAATTATTCTGAATATCGCTCTCTATTATTTCATTGATAGAATATGAGAAAATGCTTTCGGTAAATCTGCTTGCCAATATTTCCATGTGTGATTCCCTTCAAACTCTTCATAATGCGTGATGAAATTTCTATCTGTAAGAAGAGTATTTAGCTCACGGTTCGGTTCTACGAAATCAGATACTTGTCCATCTGTGCGCTTGACAGCTGTTTCTTCTGTCCCAATGACGTGATAAAGTTCTAACGCCCCCGGATTTTTAAAGTCTCTTGCTAAGTTCATCACTGTTTCATCAACAAATGGTGACTGCATAACGACTTTACCGAATGTATGCGGATACATAAGTGCAGTCATAAAGGAAACTGTACCGCCAAGAGAATCTCCAATTAAAACGCGTCCTTTACCCATTTGATACGTTGGATAATTTTCATCAATATATGGAGCAAGCTCATGAGCAAGGAAACGAATGTAAGCAGCATTCTTTACATCGCTCGGGAAATATTTTTCCTTACGATCGTATACATTTTTATATGGAATGCCGACAATAATTGTACGGTCGATTTCTTCAGTTTCACGAAGACGCTCAATTACACGGTGCGCTTTACCAAGTTGAAAATAATCTCTACCATCTTGTGCAATAACAACCGTATGCTTATGGAGAGGTGTGTAATTTACTGGTAAATAAACAAGAAGTGTAAGTTCCTCTTGAAGTGATGTACTAAAAAATGAAATTTCTTCAATTCTCCCTATTGTTTGATTCATGTAGATCCCCCTAAATAAAAATTTACTGTAATGATTGTAAGAGCGACGCTTGTAGTGAAAAGGAAAGAAATAATCACTAATAGGTGCCTTAATTTCTATTTTACCATAATGGTACGAAGAATCTAAAAAATTAGTATTTAAGTTATGAAAGAAAACGGATATAATGAAGTGGGATTTTTTACAGGTGAGAGGGGAGACAGGATTTGAAACAAGAAAGATCAATCGCACTACCATTAGCAATTTCCATTATAGCCATTTCATTCGCAGCTGTTTTTGTAAAGA
>NZ_JBFUIN010000436.1:0-2611 GCF_056401855.1 Bacillus sp. P4_D3 | reverse complement strand
CTTCTACAACATAATAAAAAGACGGAGAAATCTCCGTCTTTTTATTATGCAAACATTTTAAATACGCCTACCGCATTTAAAAATACGATAATTACAGTTACCGGAATAACATAACGAAGTAAGAAGAACCAAATGTTAAATAATGTTTTCCCTTTCGTTTCCGTAACTTCTAATTCTTTCATTAATAACTCTTTACTCATTTTATTTGGTACGAATAGCGAAATGGCTAGTACTCCGAGTGGCAGTAACACATTACTTACCGAAAAATCGACGAAATCAAAGAATGTCTTACCAAATATTTTCACATCACTCATAATTCCAAACGATAACGCTGATGGAATTCCAACTGCAAAAATAAGAATACCAATTAATAACGAAGCTGACGGACGCTTCTTCTCATTATCTTTCGCAACAGATGCTACTACAATTTCAAGCATTGAAATCGCAGATGTTAAAGTCGCAAAGAAGAATAAAACTAAAAACATAATGAAGAAAAATTGTCCAAATGGAATTTTCGCAAAGACAGCAGGAAGAACGATAAACAGTAGCCCTGGTCCTTCTGTCGGTTTAACTCCTAATGCGAAAATCGCCGGAAAAATCGCTAATCCTGCAAGTACTGTAACAAATACAGTTAAACTTACAATAGATGTTGCTGATTTAGCTAAATGCTCTTCTTTCTTTAAATACGAACTATACGTTACCATTACCGAGGCACCTACCGTTAGTGAGAAGAAAGATTGTCCCATCGCATATAAAATCGTATCTGCTGTAAGCTTTGAAAAATCTGGTTTTAAGAAGAACTCTACCCCAGCCATAGCACCATCAAGTGTTAACGCACGAATAATGATAGCAATAAATAAAATGAATAATAGCGGCATCATGTACTTACTTGCCTTTTCTATGCCTTTTTCCACACCTTTACTAACAACAAAAATGGTACAAAGCATAAAGATGAATTGCGCCCCAATCGCACTTACTGGATTTGCAATTGTTTCAGCAAACAATTGCCCATAATCGACTACTCCGTTCCAGAAACCACCTGTGACACTATAGTATAAATAAAGTAAAATCCATCCACCTACAACACTATAAAAAGATAGTACGCTAAAACAAGTAACAACCCCCATACGACCAATCCAAGGATATAACTTGCTATTTGGTACTAATACTTTATAAGCTGTAACTGCCTCTTTTTGAGTACTACGGCCAATAACAAATTCAGCTACAAGAAGAGGCATACCAATAAATATAGTTAATAGTAAGAATACAAGGAAGAATGCGCCTCCCCCGCCATTACCTGCAACATATGGAAACTTCCATATTGCCCCAAGACCTACTGCGGCTCCCGCTGCTGCGAGTACAAA
This sequence comes from Bacillus sp. P4_D3, assembly GCF_056401855.1. NCBI lineage: Bacteria > Bacillati > Bacillota > Bacilli > Caryophanales > Bacillaceae > Bacillus > Bacillus sp. P4_D3. Next base: position 1,247 of record NZ_JBFUIN010000436.1, on the reverse strand, counting down.
GCCTATTTTCGACGTCCATTGCTGTGTTTCTTTCATTATAATTTCTCCTTTTCTGAATATTATAACTTTTATCAATTATACACTTTCATTTCATACTCGCACACCTCCTTTAGAAAATAAAAAAGTCCCCTACACGCAAATATGCATGTAGAGGACGATATATGTAATAGAATACCGTGGTACCACCTCAATTGGATCAATAAATCCCACTTGTTCAGGTACAGGAAAATTCCGATACCCTATCCTTTTAACGGCGGAACCCGGGTTGCCTACTGCAATGTTCAGCATACCTCTCGCAAGCCCATTCTGTATATTTTATCGTACCGGGCTCACACCTTACCCCAGCTCTCTGAACGCATCAAATATACGTACTCTTCTTGCTCATCGATTTCATCTTTTGAAGTTACTTGTGATTATAAATTATATTCTTATAGTTGTAAAGCACAATTTATTCATTATCCTATATGAACCTTTCTCTCTAATTCTTGTAAAAACAATTCTCTTTTTTCTCCATTTAGAACATATACTGACTTTAATACTTCTTGTAATAATATATTTCTCTGCCGCTTATCTACTTGTAATTCTTTCACTTTTATTCTTACTTCATATAAAAAATCAAGATACGTTTCATATGTCTCATCATATTTATTTGCGATATCGTCACGAATTTTTTTTGCCAGTTTCGGACTTGCTCCTCCTGTAGAAACAGCTACATTAAGCAAACCACGATGAAACGCCGCCGGAAAATGAACATTTCCACTTTCCGGATTCGTAATAACATTTACCAATTGATTTACCGAGGCATCTTCAGCAATTTGTTCATTTAGTACCGAATTGCTAGTCGCTGCAACTACTAAAAAAGCATCTTTAATATCACTTTTCTCATACTCTCTTTGATACCAACGAATTTGCTTTTCTTCTACAAGTTTCACTAAATTTGCATCTAATTCTGTACTTACCACAACAATATCCGCACCTTGTTTTAGTAAAGGAATAATTTTAAACCCTGCTACTTTCCCTCCACCAATGACAACAACACGTTTCTTATCAACTCGCACTGTAAGTGGATACATATTGATCTCCCTTCAATATTTCCTCTGTTTTCTGAATTAACATCTCTCGAAACGCTACATTCTTTCCTAAATATGGACTTATTTTTATCTCTTCCGACTCATATTGACGCACTTCTTCCTCAACATGTTTCATGAGTAAGCCTGTAAATAATAAGTAAGGTAACACAACAATGT
>NZ_JBFUIN010000435.1:0-2616 GCF_056401855.1 Bacillus sp. P4_D3 | reverse complement strand
GTATTCATCCTCATCAATTACGTCACAGCTATGCTACACATATGATTAACAACGGTGCGTCACTTGAAGTAATACAAAGCTTACTTGGTCATGAGAAGAGTGAAACCACGAGAATATATGCTCAGCTGAGCGGAAAGCTGAGACGCGATTTTTATATTGAATATTTTTGAAAGCTACTGAAATTAATCTTTAATCAAAATCGAGGCGTGCATATATAAAGACGTATCTTTTTGAATTGGGCCACTTAATGGAATATGCAGGAATTTCTTGAAAAGGTTTCGAAGTAGTTATTATACTGACGTTATTCAAAGGAGCAGGAAAATGCAAGGAAATATATCAATTCTTTTAAGTAATGTAAAATTTAAATAGTTGAGAAAGAGAAAGAAATATCAAAAATACAGAGGTGGCTTGCTTGCTAAGAGAAGAATTAAAGAAACGTGCAATATCGATGGTCAAAATTCCTAGTCATTTTCAACCTCTCATAGAGGAGTATGTTGAGCGAGAGAATGGAGAAGGGGAGGCTATTTTTTCATGGACAAACGAAGAACAAGATGAGGGTATTACTGTTAACCTAGATTTATCTGGTAATTTGACTGGTTTAACAATTGATAATAACGATAAAAATTCAGATGTGATTCCTTTAAATATAGAGGAAAAAAGAGAATGTGCCGAACAATTCTTACTTAGCAATTATCCTGAAGCATTAAAAGATTTAACATACTATAAAACAAAAAAAATTACTTGTGCAGACCGTTTTTACTATGAACAAATCGTTATGGACTTACCGTTAGAAAATGCTGGTTGTTATATTGATATAGACCTCGCGGGGAATATTGTTAACTTTACATATAAAGGTGTGAAAAGGATTCTTGTTATTCCAAAAATGTTGATTTCAAAAGAAAAACTGGTTGAACACGTACAAAATAGACTTAATTTTCAACTGACAATTGCAAAGTTGTCTACTGCTACTCATGATGTAGCAGTAGATGGACTCCGTCTTGTGTACGAACCTGAGCAATTTTTTATGAAATATAAAGCTGACGTTTTGAAACCAACGTTAACGATTATACATGACGAAGACGCTCCGCAAACATATGTCTTGCTTACTCCTCCTTCGAGTACGACCGTACGAAAAAATTTATCTATTGAAGATATCATTGGTATTACCGAGAGGATGAAAGTCATTCGTGAAGTAGATATGGGAGAAGAAACGGGCATAGTGTGGCGTAATCGGGACTGGGAGATGAAGGAAGGGGATTTATCTATAAATGACTTTTTCAAAAGACAGTCAGAAGATACAGTTAAAGCCTTCATTTCAAAGAAAACTGGTAAAATCAGAAGCTTTATGTGGTTTAATGAACGAAGTGGCGATCTTAGACTTAGTCGTGAGGCATGTTATCAAAAAGCCATTGCGTTTTTACAAATGATTGTTCCAGATTATTATCGGTATTTACAACTGATTGTTCGAGAAAACGAGGAAGAAGAGGATGATTCTTCAATGAAAGAATCATTTACATTCCATATGCATAACGGTCATGGTATACCAATTCAACTTGAATTAGTTATGATTGTTGTTAATCGTCAAACAGGACAGGTTGATCATTATAGTGGACCGCGTTTTGATATGGAACAATTGAGCCAAATCCCTGTTGAACCGGTTATTTCTAAAAAAGAAGCAAGTGAAATATTTATCAATCATTTGGATTTTGAATTAGCTTGGAACAAAAATTATGATAGTGAAACAGAATCCTATATCCTTGTTTATCGAGCGTGTGATCGTCATTCCAGGACCTCCATCCAGTACATTGATGCCATGACTGGAGCAGTTATTTCCAATATAGATAAATAACATGTGATGACGTCAAATTGCACAGGTTCAAAGGGACAAAATTAACTAACCAAACTACAACTATGTTTTCTTATTAAACTAAATCTATAGTTAATTAAGAATTAAGTGATTTTAAGATAGTTATTCCATTAAAGGGCGCGATTGTTGAACAATACAGACAGAAAATGATCAAACTTTTTTATAAAAGCTAAATAATTAATCTCAAAAGTTGAATCCATTTTGATCAATCTTGAACAGCTCCCACCCCAAGGAATGGGTAGGAAATGGACAAATGAGTAGGGGGAGATAAATGGCGGTTAGGCAAAAGCCTAAAGGGTCTTCTTGTTGAAGAATTAGTATAAGGTATCGTAATCAGTTCGTTCTTACATCTACGGAATTGTTCCATTGTAAAAGTTTTATCACCAATGAAAAGTGAAAAATATAGAAAAGATAAAAACTAAAACGGTAGCCGAAACTATCGTGTTAGTTTTTATCTTATTATTTGTTCCGTAATAAACGCATACTGTTAAGKATTACAATAAGTGCAGCGCCTGTATCACTTAGGACAGCCATCCAAAGAGTAAGCCAACCTGGGAAGATAAAGGCAAGGGCGATAAATTTAATAATCAATGAGAACCAAATATTTTGTTTTATGATGTGCAATGCTTTCCGACTTAGTTTCATTGTATAAGGAAGTTTTTCAAGATTATCTGCCATTAATACAATATCTGCCGTTTCCATTGCGGTATCAGTTCCTGCACCGCCCATTGCAATCCCTAGGTTTGCAG
>NZ_JBFUIN010000434.1:0-2620 GCF_056401855.1 Bacillus sp. P4_D3 | reverse complement strand
ATTCTACCAAAATGACCCTTTCATCTAAACTATTCACTTAAATTGAGACGAAAAGATTCATCTTTACACATGATTTCAAATAAGTGTAAAGATGAATTACTATTATTGTTGCTTATCTATTCTTCTTTTAACCCTTTACCCATGCCTTTTAAGAAATGAAGACCAAATCCGATAGCACGATTAATATCTGGATCCTTTAGTACTTTCATAAGATCGAATACCCCAACCTTTTTATTGCTTTGTAGATGCTCATTACCTTCTTCCAGCCCTACTAATAAACTACCTATAAGCTTTTTCGTAAGTTCCGGATCAAGTTCTGTTAAAGCTCCTGCAGCGCCCATCATATTATTAATTAAATTTGTAACTGGTTCACGAGTGACTTGGCCTAGGACAATTTTTGTGATTGGTTCTTTCGCTTTCAGCATAGAATTTGCAGCTTCCAGCATCCCAATGTCATTTAGTTCACCTACTATATTAAACATTTGATGTAAAGCTTCTTCATTATTCGCTAGCAGTTCTTTTAAATCTTCGAGTTTTTGTTGTTTGAGTTCTTCCTCAGTTAGCTCCTGCTTCTGAATCGCTTGAATAGGTGCTGCCATATTCTTTTCTCCTCCCTAGTTATCCGTTAAATGTACGTATCCTGGACGAGCCCACTTACGATTTACCTCAATACCGTTTTGAGGATGATGCTTTTTATTACGCGGGTTCGTTTTTGGCATCGGATTTTCACCTTCTACTTGTAACACTTCCATACGCACTTTCGTTTGTTTATATGCAGGCGTATTCGTACGTTGATCGACCGCAGGACCTGTTAAGAAATTAATCGCCGTTTCATTATCTGTCGAGTTCATCGGCAAATACAGCTCATTCGCTTTTACACGATCCGTTACAAGTGCACKTAATTTAAGTGCTCCGAATGGAGAAACAAGGCGTACTAACGAACCAGTTTTCACTCCACGTTCCCTTGCTAACTCTGGAGAAACTTCAACGAAAACACCTGGTACTTTCGATTGAATACCAGTTGATTTATTCGTCATGTTCCCTTCATGGAAATGTTCAAGCATACGACCGTTATTAATGTGAAGATCGTATTCTGCTGGGAATGCAGCAGGACGTACCCAATCAGCTATCGCAAAACGAGCTTTTTTGTCCGGGAAGTTAAATCCATCTTTAAATAGAAGCGGCGTATTCGTTCCATCAAAACTTCCCCAGTGGAAACTGTTCCACCCTTCAAGCACTTCATAGTTTGCGTGTGCGAATAGTGGTGATAAGCTTGCCATTTCAGCAAAGATTTCACTTGGATGATTATAATTCCAGTTTGCGCCTAACTTATTAGCAATTGCCTGCACGATCCACCAGTCTGGTTTCGCATCTTCTAGCGTTGGAAGCACTTGATATAACCTTTGTACACGACGCTCAGTATTTGTAAAAGTACCTTCTTTCTCAAGAGATGGCGCTGCTGGTAATACTACATCAGCGTATTGAGCTGTTTTAGAAAGAAACACATCTTGAACGACAAAGAACTCAAGGCTTGATAACACTTCATGTACATGATTTGCGTTAGAGTCTACGAGAGCCATATCTTCTCCAACAAGATACATAGCTTTCATTTTACCTTCATCAATTGCGTGAAGCATTTCAATGTTATTAAGACCTGGTTTGTTATCAATTTTTACTCCGTAAGCTATTTCAAACTTTGCACGTTCTACATCGTTAGTAACGTGCTGATATCCTGGAAGCCAGCCTGGAAGTGTTCCCATATCACAAGCACCTTGTACGTTATTATGACCTCTAAGCGGGTATGCACCAGCACCTGGACGACGATAGTTTCCTGTTGCAAGTAGTAAGTTTGAAATTGCAGCGGAAGTATCTGAACCACCGGTATTTTGCGTTACCCCCATTCCCCAAAGAATACACGTACCATCTGCATCACGAATCATTTCTGCCATTTTAACGAGCGTTTCTTTTGAAATACCTGTAATCTCTTCTGCATATTCAAGCGTATATTCCGCGAGACTATCTTTAAAATCATCAAAGAAGTTTACATTTTCATCGATGAACTGCTGATCGTGCCAACCTTGATCAATCATATATTTCGTAACAGCMATTAACCATACTTGGTCCGTCCCTTGCTTTGGACTAATAAAGATATCTGAACGCTCTGCCATTTCAGTTTTACGAAGATCTGCAACAATTAGTTTTTGACCGTGCAGTTTATGCGCACGTTTCACACGAGTCGCTAATACAGGGTGACCTTCTGTTGGGTTACAACCGACGATAATAACAAGACCCGATTGTGCGATATCTTTAATCGTCCCTGCATCTCCCCCCATACCAATTGTACGGAACAATCCATCTGTCGCTGGTGATTGACAATAACGTGAGCAGTTATCAATGTTATTCGTTTCGAACACTTGACGCGCTAATTTTTGAATAACATAATTATCTTCATTCGTAATTTTAGAAGAAGAAATAAAGCCGATAGAGCCTTTACCGTACTCTTCTTTAATAGAGCCCAATTTATTCGCCACTACATGAAGCGCTTCTTCCCAAGTCGATTCAACGAACACTCCATTTTTACGAATTAAAGGTTTCGTAAGTCGTTTTTCAGAATTAACGA
>NZ_JBFUIN010000433.1:0-2624 GCF_056401855.1 Bacillus sp. P4_D3 | reverse complement strand
CCTTTAAGTCCACCAACATATAGTCGGTATGTGTCCATATCTACTGGCGCTTCATCCCAAATCACTGAAATCGTTTCAACTGCTTTCGCACCACCTGCGCTACTTACTAGTAATTTATGATCTTCTTCAGAATCAATATTAATAAATATTTTTCCGTCAAAATGATTTGAATCGACAGCGAATGCACCGCCCATTGTCGTTTCTTCTTCAGTTGTAATAACAACTTCTAAAGCTGGATGCGGAATGTCTGTTGAATCTAATAATGCTAATGCATATGCAACGGCAATACCATTATCAGCACCTAATGTAGTTTCGCTTGCATATAACATATCACCAATAATTCTTAATTCAATTGGATCTTTCTCAAAATCATGAACTGTCGCTTGGTTTTTTTCGCACACCATATCAGAGTGCCCCTGAATGATAATAGCTGGAACATTCTCATAACCAGAAGTAGCTTCTTTTTTTATAATGACATTTAACGCTTCGTCTTGAATAACTTCTAAATTACGTTCCTTTGCGAAACTCACTAAGTAATCACTAATTTCTTTTTCATTACCTGATCCTCTAGGAATCTTTGAAATTTCTGCAAAATGATAAAATACAGGGTGCTTTGTTAATTGTTCTAAAGTAGAATACATTTTTCAAGCTCCTCTCTCAAATACAATCCATATGTAAATAACTTAAATCACCTTCTATTATATCATGATTCACCATTTTACTTTTATACTGAATAATTCCCTACCAATAACGAAACAAAAAATTAAAGGAGAACACATTTATGTATTCTCCTTCAATTTCTTATGTTGTATATATTTAGATGTTTTCCCATCAATCAGTTTCTCTAAGTGATCTATTTTTTCCGTTAATGCACCTTTCACAAGAGAGAAATCTGTATTTGATTCTTCCTTTTTATCTTTAAAAAACGAAGACTTTTGTACATTTAATTCTGCCATACCTTCTCCCCCTTTTACAAAAGATACAATCTTTTATTTATATTATATAGTAAATATAGACAGCGTGTACACTTATCACTTTCTTTTTAATTCTTCTTCTAACTCTTCTACTTGCTGCAAAGTATCTCCTTTTATTAAAGAAAAATCTGTTGCATCTTCATTTTCTTCTTTAAAAAAATCATTGTCATATTCTTTTATCACTGCAATCACCTCTACGTGCTAGTGTAGGAATGATTGTCCTATTTTATACAACTGTGTCCGAATTTTTTTAAACATTATGTATAGATGAAAAGGACAGAAAAAGATTCTGTCCTACTTACAAAAATAACTATGATGTATTGTTAAATTATATACATTTTCAAAATCTCGATCTTGAAGGTTATTCTTCTTCCCATCAATAACAATAAAAACATCATTCACTATTTTTGCTGGTATAATTCCGACATTTTCTACTTGAACCGCTTGCTGGCCATTCCATTGCTCTATATGTTCTAGAGGTACTGTAATACTAAATTGAGAGCGAATACCACGGAAATTCGTATTTAATTCGTTCGCTGCTTCAAATACAACAATTTTCGCACCTACTTTTTCACCATACGAATCAAGAAATGCGTTTAAACTTTTTGTATATTCTTCTTCCGTGTGCCATTCCATTGTCCCAAATGCTGCTGGATTTACATTTTGAATAATTGTCGTATATATTTCTCCTCTTGCTTTTGAAGCAATTAATGACCGTTTAATTGATTGGACCGTCTTTCCGATATCACTGAATTTTGCACCCCATATTTCTGAAATGTTAGGTGTCAAAATGAATRCAATATCAACGAAAATTACCATCGCAGTAAACATTAAAAGATTTTTCCAGAGGGTTAAATCTATTCCTTTTATCGTGAAATAAACTGTGACTGATGTTATGAACAAACCGTACCACGTTTTTCGAATTCGTTGTTTCTTCTCCTCATACAATTCTTCATTTTTCCAATAAAAGAAAACAAGAACAATAAAGACGATTGCTAAAATAAATAAGCCGATTCGAATGTTAGAGATCGTCAATCACATCACCCTCCATTCCAAAACTACTCACGATACCATTACATGCGCAAAGAGCCATCTTTATGACAAAAGACGTGGACAACCTTCTAAAGTTAGCTACATCGCATATACATTAGAAGCAGGCCACGTCTTTTATCATGAATCTACATTGTATATGTAGACAAGCATGCGTTTCAAATTTTCACGTTAAAAATAAATATGTTTCGGAATTTCCCCTTCAGGTACTTCTCCGTCCATACTTAAGTAATAATGACGAATCGGATGTAAATTTTCGTCCAATTCATAAACAAGCGGAATGCTAGTCGGTATATTTAATGTTACTACACCATCATTTGAGAGATTGTCTAAGTATTTCACAAGTGAACGAATCGTATTGCCGTGTGATGAAATAATTACTTTTTCACCATTTTTTAATGCCGGTGCGATTTTTGCATGCCAATAATCAAGTACTCTTTTCTCCGTATCCTCTAAACATTCAGTTAATGGGAACTCGCCTTTTTTTAACGTTTTGTATCTCGGATTATTCGCTTCATATCGGGGATCATCTTCAGTAAGTGCAGGCGGTCTCACATCTATACTTCTTCTCCAAATATGAACTTTTTCATCTCCATATTT
>NZ_JBFUIN010000432.1:0-2629 GCF_056401855.1 Bacillus sp. P4_D3 | reverse complement strand
ATGTTTGAGAAGGCATGAAAATGGTTTATATAAAGTGAGCAGGCATTCGCTTTCTCTCTATATGTTAACTTTGTCAGGGGGTGACCGTTTTTATGCAAAATTTTTAAGTTACATTTATATAGAAAGAAAGTGGTGATTTCATATTAACGAAAAATTAGGAATGTATGTAGAATAATGAATGGGTGGAAAAGCTATTCAAATAAGGGAATGCAAGGATCTTTAATATGCTCAACTAATAAAATATGAATTTGCCCGCGATGATGATAAAAGTGTGCAACGATTTCAAGTAACCATTCGAATCGAGAGTAAGAAATACCCCAATAAGCAGTCATAATTTCTGCTAATTCTTCATTGGAATAGGATAAAAAAGTTTTAGAAAGTAAATCGTACCCTTGTATCATCGTTTGTTGCATTTGAGTAATTGTTTCTGGTGTTTGTTCTATATAAAAGGTATGTAATTCTTTTTCTGTAATGCCATTTAATATGAGTAAATCAGCATGGCAAATAAGGGAAAGATGTGTACACATTTCAAATAATGACCGCTTTGATTCAATCGGTTGTATTTTCAAATCACTTTCAGTATATTGGTTCAGTATTTGAATGGAAGTATCGATAGCAATTTTAACTTGATTCAATGCAGATGGAACAAACATTGTAATTATTCTCGCCTCCGTATATAATAATTTCTTAAGGGTATTATATCATACTCAAAATTCCGAAAATTCTAGTAGTTTGACTAGCATAGTGAAAAGTATTATATTGTAAAAGGTCATATGAAACATGAAATAGAATGGAATGTAATTATTGAGTTAGGAGTTAGACCAATGAGCTTGAAATATGGAAGAGATACAATTGTTGAAGTTGACTTAAATGCTGTAAAACATAATGTAAAAGAATTTAAAAAACATGTAAACGATGAAAATATTGCGATGATGGCTGCTGTAAAAGCGAATGGATATGGTCATGGGGCAGTTGAAGTTGCGAAATCGGCTATTGAAGCAGGAATAAACCAACTTGCAGTTGCATTTGTAGACGAAGCAATTGAATTAAGAGAAGCTGGAATCACTGTACCTATTTTAATTTTAGGATATACACCAGTAGCAGCTGTAGAAGATGTAATTCAATATGACGTTATGATGACTGTTTATAGAGTAGAAGATTTACAAGGTATAGATGAAGTTGCAAACCATCTTCAAAAGAAAGTGCGAATTCATGTGAAAATTGATACAGGAATGAGCCGTATTGGTTTACAGGAAGAAGAAGTTAAACCGTTTTTTGAAGAGTTAAAACGTATGCGATATGTAGAAGTAGTAGGGATGTTTACACATTACTCTACCGCTGATGAAATAGATAAAACTTATACAAATATGCAAACAAGTTTGTTTGAGAAAGCTGTAAATACAGCGGAAGAATTAGGAATTCGTTTTCCATATATTCACAGTTCAAACAGTGCAGGATCAATGGAACTTAGTAACACATTTCAAAATATGGTTCGTGTCGGTATTGGAATCTACGGTATGTATCCTTCAAGAGAAGTGGATCATACAGTTGCTTCCTTACAGCCAGCGTTGTCTTTAAAATCAAAAGTAGCTCATGTTAAACATGCGAAGAAAAATCGTGGTGTTAGCTATGGGAATACGTATGTAACAACGGGTGAAGAATGGATTGCAACTGTACCAATTGGTTATGCTGATGGTTATAATCGTCAGTTATCTAATAAAGGGCATGCATTAATTAATGGAGTTAGAGTACCTGTTATTGGTCGTGTTTGTATGGATCAGCTTATGCTAGATGTTACAAATGCAATGCCAGTACAAGTAGGAGACGAAGTTGTATTCTACGGCAAACAAGGTGAAGAAGAGATTGCGGTGGAAGAAATAGCAGATATGCTAGGTACAATTAACTATGAAGTTACATGTATGTTGGACAGAAGAATTCCACGTGTCTATAAAGAAAATGATGAAACGACTGCGGTTGTAAATATATTAAGAAAAAATAAAAAAGCTGAATCGTTATGATTCAGCTTTTTTGCTTTTGGCAAATGAAAAATGTTCTATTTGCACCGTGTAGTTGTATATTGTTAAATCCTACAGATTTTAAAGAGGCAATAATTTCGTCTCTAAAATAACATGCTTCCTCGATAGAAAAGTCACTCCTATTCCAATAATCCATAATAATCATACTTCGTCATGATTTCAAATCCACACTGTGTATAAAGTTTTAAGGCATTGTTATTTTTCGTTTCGACGTCTAATTCAATTGTGGAAACTCCTTCGGTAATAAGTGTATGTACCATATAACTAAGAATATCTTTACCATATCCTTTACCTTGATAAGAAGGATGAACTGCGAATCCTGATAGTGTAATAGACTGCTCTTGCTCAGTAACGGTAATCGTTCCGATTGCTTTTTCATTAATAAAAGCAATGTAAACTTGATGAGAAGGTGACTTCATCATTTTTTGTAACCATGTGGATGTATTTGCTGCCGAATCTCCAAAAGCTTTACTAGCGATTTCTATAAGGTCAGGAAGTAATTCAGAAGATGCAACGGTAAGGTTAATATGATTTTTCATTGTTTTTTGTGCTTCGTTTATTTTGAACTCCATACCGTACTCACTATATAAATA
>NZ_JBFUIN010000431.1:0-2631 GCF_056401855.1 Bacillus sp. P4_D3 | reverse complement strand
CAATAGTATATATTTGCGTAGAATATCCATTTTAAGATTTTGAAGTACCCCCCTAAATGAAAATTTTATTTCTCTAAAGTTAGTTACTTAGTGAAGTCTGCTCATTTTTTCGTATTAGGGAAGAAGGTACTTTTTAACTTGATGGGTATGGGGGGAACCCCTTTTAGCAAAACCGGAGTGGGAATGATGAGTATAAATAGTTTTGTGGGATTGATAAAGGACGAATTATTAAAAGAGGTAAGCATAAGAAGTGAGGATGAATTCGAGCCTGTAGTAGTTAAAGATATTCCTAGACTTTGGAAGTGTTTAGGGACAGGTAATTATGCCGCAGTATTTATGCACAAAGAATACAAAGATTGGGTAGTGAAAGTTTACGCGCGAGAAGGAGAAGGAATTGAAAAAGAGTCAGAAGTATACCGAAGAATCGGAAATCATCCTTCTTATTCGAATCTTATATATAAAGGGGGAAATTTCATAGTATTGAAACGTTTAAAAGAAATTACCTTATACGATGCTATTCATAAGGGGATTAAAATTCCTAAGMAGGTAATCCTTGATATCAATGAAGCTATAGAGTATGCAAGGGAACAAGGATTAACTCCTTGTGATGTTCACGGGAAAAATGTGATGATGGAAAACGGAAGGGGATATGTAGTCGATGTATCTGATTTCTTAAAAACAAAAGAAGATAGTAAGTGGAGAGACTTAGAAAAGGCATATTTCACCTTTTACTTGCCTTTCATTTATAAATTGCCTTTCCCTGTTAAAATACCGTATTTCATGTTAAACATTGTTCGACGTTCATATAGAAAATATAAGAAGCTTACAAAGAAATTCAAATTGTAAAAGGACCGTACATTTTAGATATGTCTAATATGTACGGTCCTAATTTTATAACTTCATGAAGTAATTTATTTATAAAATGATTGTAACATTTGTATATAATACTGATATTATTATGAGAAGTAAATATTCTTATTTTAATAGAAAATACCCATTTCAGTACATTTCATTTTAAACATATTGATGTACTATAGTTCTAAAMAAATCACAATAACGGATTAGAAGGGGAATAAACTATGTACACAGAATCAATTGAGTATTAAAATTTTAATCTAATTTACCTTTGCATAGATGCAGGTATCAGTTAGTTTTTTACCGTCAGCTGAAAGATCTTCATTACGTAATATCCCTTCAAGCTCAAAACCTAGTTTTTCAGGGATCGTACGACTTTTAGTGTTAGTAGATTCACATCTTATTTCAATCCTTCTAAATTTGAGTAACTGAAATCCAAGGTTTGTTAACTCACTTACTACCTCTGTCATATATCCATTGCCACTAAATTGCGTGTTAATCCAGTATCCAATTTCACATTTAGAAATTTTCCAATTAATTCCGTGAAGGCTAGCAGTTCCAATAAAATCATTAGTATCCTTATGATAGATAAGATAGCGAAAGCTTTCTCTTTTTAAAAAATCTATATGGGCATTTCTCAGGATAATTTCCGTTTCTTCAACAGTAGGGATTGACTGGAATAAAAGCAACCATTGTTTTAACTCATTAATTGAATCCTTAATAGCTTGGTGTACGACATTCCCGTCACCAGCTTGAAGTGGTGCTCGAAGAATTAGTCTGTCTGTTTCTATTTGTGACGGAACATCTAATAAAATAGAATTCATATCATTTCTCCTCTCGAAAACTTTAAATTATGACAGAATAAAAAAACTTTCACCCAAAAGAAATAATTCTTGAGGACGAGAGTTGCAATTTCGTGGTACATTATTATGATAAATAAATTAAAAAACACCCTATCTCACTAACAGGAGATCCCGTCACAGCATTACTATAAGTTATTACAGAACCGTGCGAAGCTCTTAGTCTCTTGATAGCAATACAGTAAAGCTTATCTCCCATAAAGGGCCTCCTGAAAATTAGTAAACAATAAATATATATTCAATTAATCACTTAGAAATCCCTTTTCACATATTGAAAACTAAACTGCCAGTTGGTACAAAAAAATGGCTACCGAAGCAGCCTTAGGTTATTMAACTAATGCATGCGTTAGTTGAATAAGGAATTATTATTTTTCATCTATTGGCTTCCAATTTTTATCTTTTGCATTTCTTAGCTTGATGGTGATGGGGTGGTACCCCTACTAGAAAAATTGTCTCCGCGTGAACGTGAAGAACTTGAAAAATTTAAAAAAGAAGCAATGGAAGAACCACCGGATTTCTTTGAATATATTCAGTCTATCGAAAAAGATAATAAATGATACATAATGCCTCCAACAGAATATTTATCAAATTGATAACACATGTATTCCTTTCGTTTTTTACAGAAATTGTAATGATGTAAGTATATGCATATAGAAGGGGAGGCATAGGTTCTATGAAAAATGTTAAGTTTTATGGGTTAATTCTAGCATTCATCTTGCTACTGGCAGCTTGTAGTAGTAATTCCTTTGAAGTTGAAGGATGATAAGAAGATTAAAAGTAAGTTAGAACAAACCGAAAATTTAAAGAAAGCGCAAGATGCTTTTGATAAACATAAAATCGGGAAAGCTATGAATAATGTTCAAAAGGCAAAAAGTGATGAAAATAAAGAATTAACAAAGTAATGCATTGCAAGGTG
>NZ_JBFUIN010000430.1:0-2639 GCF_056401855.1 Bacillus sp. P4_D3 | reverse complement strand
GTATATAACAGGTTATATCGATAAATTAGCTGATGAAAATCATTTTGATTTTATTAAAAGTATTAATTTAGATTGAAAAAGTGCACCTCCGATTATTAGACTGTGTCTAATAAACGAAGGTGCACTTCAAAGGAATCAACTTTTTTTATTGAACTAAAGCACCTGTTAGCTTAATAGCGAATGATTACAACCGGCTATTTCTCCCAAAGTTCGATCAATCGACCTTCAGGATCTTTAATCCAAATAAACTTTCCAAATTCACTAATCTCTTCTTTCTTTTCAAGAGGTACACCAATTTGTTCAAGATGCTGAATAGTCTCGTTTAGATTATGTACTTGGAAATTTAACATCACTTGTTGTTCTGTAGGAAAATAACTGTCATTCTCGGCAAAGAAAGAAAAGATAGTCTCAGTTCCTAATTCGGGTTTAATCACAGTCCCATTCCAATTTTCTATTTCAATCTTCAACACTTCACTGTACCATTTTTTTATAACATCAAGATTCTTAGTTCTCCAAAATATTCCTCCGAAACCTTTTATCATCGTATCTAACTCCTGTCTGTCTTTTAATTTTTAATGTGACGTAGTATGTATTTAATATATCAAAACAAAAGAGTAATAGTAAGGAAAATCAGCAACTTATGAACAGTAAAAAATCATAATTGCTGGTGTAGCATTTACTACATTAACGATACCGACATCATTCTTCGCAGAACTTGGGAAACAAAAGCAAGATACAATTGAAATCTGAGCTAAAGGATATAGCAATACTGACTCGTTTGAGGATAACTCTTCAACTTATAGTTCGCCTAAATAATCCTTGCAATAGTAAGGGGGAAATAGGGGACCTGGAAAAATGAATAAAGCAATGAGAAAAACCCGCACATGAAGTAAAAGCAATGTGCGGGCTTTTAAGTATAGTATTAAGAAGTTTCGCTAATTTTAGTCTCTGTATGAGTGTTAGTAGCAATTCTTTTCTTTATCTTAAAGTGATAGTAGGTGTAGCAAAAGATGATAAATGGTACAGTGCAATAGATTCCTAGTCTTTGACTTGGGATAAAGATAAGACTTATTAATATAATGCCGTACAATCCAAAACCAAGAATTGGTACAAGTGGATAAAGTGGAGTTTTAAATTTTAAGTCTTCTAATTTTCCACCTTCGGCTAAATAATGTTTACGGAAAAAGAATTGAGAAACACAAATTGACATCCAAACAATAATTGTAATGACTCCAGAAATTGAAATCAGCCATAAKTAAACCGTTTCAGCAGCTACAACGCTTGTCAAAAGAGAAAAAGCAGAAATAGCTATCGTCAAGAGTAAAGCGTTTAGAGGTATCCCTCGTGATGATAATTTCTTTAAAAAGGCTGGAGCCATATCATTTTTTGATAATGACCAAAGCATTCGAGTTGCGGCGTACAGTCCTGAGTTTGCGACAGAAAGAACAGCAGTAAGAATAACAAAGTTCATAATATCAGCTGCATATGGAATACCTATATTATCAAATACAGCAACAAACGGACTCTTTGTTAATCCTGCCTCTTCCCAAGGAATTAAAGCCACGAGAACAAAGATTGCTAAGACGAAGAAAAACATCGTGCGCCATATTATATTTCTAATAGAACGAGGTAAAGTCTTTGCTGGATCTTCACTTTCACCTGCTGCGATTCCAACAAGTTCTGTACCTTGGAAGGAATAATTGACTGTAACCATTGTTAAAAGAATAGCGGCAAGTCCATTTGGGAATAAACCACCATGATTTACGAAATTTGAAAGAAGCGGAGCGGGTTCGTTTCCTTTTAAATCAATAAAACCGAACATAGCGGCGCCGCCAAGAATAATGAAAGCGATAATGGCAGATACTTTTATACTTGAAAACCAAAATTCTGTTTCTGCATAACTACGAGCAGATAATGCGTTAATAGTGAATATTGTAACACCAAATATTAAACACCAAACCCAGACAGGAATATCAGGAAACCATCGCTGCATTGTAATACCAGCAGTTGTAAATTCAAGACCAGTCGTATTCGCCCAGCTTAGCCAATACAACCATCCGATGGTAAATCCAGTTGCGGGATTGATGAACTTAGTGGCATATTCCTGGAAGGAACCTGAAACTGGCATTGCTACAGCAAGCTCACCAAGACATAGCATAACGAGATACATTAATAATCCACCGGCCATAAAGGCAAGTACGGATCCACCAGGTCCAGCTTGACTTATAATAAAACCAGATCCGTTAAATAACCCCGTTCCAATCACACCACCGAGTGCAATCATGAATAAATGTCTACCTTTCATCGTGCGCTTTAATTCATTGTTTGTATTGTTTACTTGCGTCATTGTTTTCCTCACTTTCATAATTGGTAGTATGAAGATTGATGTTTTTCCGTATTATGGAATGTATTCCGTGATGTGAAATCTTGTTCTAATTTTCAGATAATTAAAAAGAAAAGTCAATATTTTTTTGTTTACGTTTTCATTTTTTTGATAGTGTTATATCTCTATTTTTAGAAAATTAAATAAATTAATTGATTTCAGTTTGAATTTTTGTTAAATTGATAGTTAATTAGGCTAAACATACTACAAGTAAAGTTGAGGCGAGTTATGGTACAGTCCATTGATCGAGCGATAG
>NZ_JBFUIN010000429.1:0-2641 GCF_056401855.1 Bacillus sp. P4_D3 | reverse complement strand
CTTTGTACGTTTCGTATACTTCTTTCCGCTCAGCCAGCATTTTATTATACACAAAGCGTACACACCCGAAAGTTTTACGTATCAGRTAGGCTTGTTTTTCTGTWGGATACAGRCGAAAYTTRTACGCCTTATTATGCTTTGTCATATCARTTCATCTCACTTTCCCATAAACATTTCTACTTTATCTATGGCGGTGATAACACAACATGAACACTRCATGATYATCTCATTTCATTGTYATACCAAACKTTACCTCTTATAAGACTGATTATAGCAGAGGCGAAATAAATAGGAAAAMYAATTTTTTGGCTACGCCAAACCRMAAWTCATCTCCCACCTACCGCTTTGCTATCGTCCTTCACACGCTTGAGGAAGGAGACTTCTWYCGGATAATRCGTTAAATATATGGACTTATAGCTTAGTCAACTCTAAAAAACAAAAAGATATCCATCTCTAAACATGTAGTCATAGAGATGGATATCTTTATTTTTATACTTGCAATGCCTTCTCTCTCAAAGCTCTTCTTAACAATTTACCAGTTGTATTCTTCGGCAATTCTGTTAAAAACTCAATACTCATTGGCACTTTATATTTCGCTAAATGTAACGTGCAGTAATGCGTAAGCTCTTCTTCTGTTACGCTCGTTTGTTTCAGAACGACATAAGCTCGCACTGCTTCTCCTAAGTTTTCATCAGGAACACCGATTACGACAACTTCAGCTACCGAATCATGAGTATATAATACTTCCTCTACTTCACGAGGATATACGTTATAACCGCCAACTAAAACAATATCTTTTTTACGATCGACGATATAGAAGTAACCTTCTTCATCCATTTTCGCTAAGTCACCTGTATATAGCCAGCCATCTTTAATTGTCGCCGCAGTATCTTCTGGCGCATTATAGTAACCCTTCATAACGTTAGGTCCGCGAACAATTAATTCCCCAACTGCACCAACAGGTACTTCTTCCCCAAGTTCGTTCACAATTTTATTTTCTACGTGCCAAATATTTGTACCAATCGAACCTGGTTTACGAGGACGATCTAACGGATTAAAACAAGTAACTGGTGATGCTTCTGATAAACCGTATCCTTCTGAAACGATAACGTCAAAACGTTGTTCAAAGTTTTTCAGAAGCGCAACAGGCATCGATGCACCACCTGAAATACAAAGCCGAAGTGTCTTCACATCTTCTGCGCTTGCTTCTTCAAATAAATATAAGTAATTATACATTGTCGGTACACCCGCAAAAATCGTTGGTTCATACGTACGACAAATGCGAAATACTTCTTTCGGACTAAACTTCGGTAACATTAAAATTGTTGCCCCGTTCACAATCGGCGCATTTACCGCAACTGTTAAACAGAACACATGGAACATCGGCAGTGCCGCAACGACGCGATCATCCGCAGTATATTGTAAATATGACGCAACATCGCTAGCATTACTATATAAATTTTTATGCGTTAACATAGCGCCTTTTGGCTTTCCAGTTGTACCYGAAGTGTATAAAATAACAGCTACATCTTCTTCATCTAGTTCAGGACCTTCGTAAGTTACATCTCCATTTCCTATAAAACTAGTAAACGTTTTCATTTTTTCGGTTTCTATATGGTTAAAATCTGATGAGGTTTCGCATATGATGATATTTTCAAGTGAAGGAAGTCTTGTTGTAAGAGATTGTATAACAGGTAGAAGGACGTCGAGTACGATGATTGTTTTTACATCTCCATTTTGTAATATGTAATGTATTTCGTCTGCTGTATAAATTGGATTAATCGGAATGACAGTTGCTCCGGCTTTCATTGTTCCGTATAAACCTACTAAAAAATGTGGTGAATTACCTACAGCTAATGCGACATTGTCCCCTTTTCCAATGCCCATTTTTGCTAAATTGCTAGAAAACCTAGTGACTACTTTGTTTAATTGGTCATACGAGACCGACTGATCCATAAATATGTACGCCGGTTTATCCCCCTTCTTTTTTGCCGTTTCAGCCAAAGATTGAACGAGATTCACACAAATCCCACCTTTATAAAATTTAGAATATTTAAAAATTCTAAATTAATTATATTAAAAGAAAATTAAAGTGGCAAGTGATATTCCATTAACTGCATATACATGAATCACCTCCTCTTGGTTTACTTTGGAAGGATAAGGGGATTTCGTTTGCAAGTAATTTATGAAACTAGACCAAAAATCATTTTAGGATAATATGCATTCATCTTTTCTCTAAGTTTATTAAGTTCCTCTTTATTTAACGCCGTATGCTCTCCAAACAAGTTGATCGCGTCCGCTCCATCTACACCCGACATATGTGGAAAACATTTTAAAACAGCTGCTTGAATCTTCAATCTATCATGGTTTTAAACTGATATACTAATAGTCTTATTGCTGATTAAACTACCAGTGTATAAAAGCAACATCTCTATTTATATTGAGAATAATGGTGTTGCTTTTATTTCAAACCTACATTTTCTGTATAATCAGTCTTTTTATAATCTAATTCTTTGCCCACCTCTTTAATTTCCTCATATGCTTCATCTTTATTAAGTCTATATACTCTATCCACTTTATCTCCAGAAGATGTGTTATAGATTAATTCAATATACTTCCCATCTTCATAAACTATAATTTG
>NZ_JBFUIN010000428.1:0-2643 GCF_056401855.1 Bacillus sp. P4_D3 | reverse complement strand
TCCATATTCCCTTCCCAGCGAAAATCAGGATCAAGCATGAACCATTCCTCTTCTTTCTCTGTCTTCGATATCATTAAGTAATGCGGAAACGGTTTTTGATGAAACTTATTTTCTCTCTCAGGCAATAAAGACATATCAACCATTACAATTACGTAACGATTTTCAGGCTTATTTTCTACTAATTCTAAAAATTTTTCTACATTGCTACTTTTTTCTTTTGAATGATCGTACCATTCGTTCACTTTAATACCATACAATTTTTCATACCAGAGTAAGTAGTTATCATGGTTAATGTTTTCGGAATGATAAGAAATAATCCCGCCTTCTGTTATATCAAAATCTCCATCCCATAATCCGAAATAAAATGGCCGGAAATCTATATCGCTACGCCTTTTTATAATTTCACAAAAACAACTCACTAAACAGTGAACTTTAATTGAAGTCATACTCTCATCCACTTTCCTAAAAGGTTAGTTATTCACATTTACTTCGTGTAACGGCTGCAACTCTTCCATAAAGTCAAGCAAAGATCCTACAGTAAGAAACGCCTTTGGGTCTATCTCATCCTCTGGAACGCATAGCTTTAAATCCATTTCTATGTATACTATAAGCTGTAACATCATTACCGAATCTATATATAAATCTTGATTTAAACGCATCGTTTCTTCTAAATGCGTTACATTTTTCAGTTCCATTTTTTCTCTCATAATGCTTAAAACTGCTTCTTTTAACATTTCACGACTCATGTTGTTATCTCTCCCATCTCTAATAACTTACGACTTACTTTCCCTGTTTTATTTTTCGGAATCTCTGCTACATTTTCAATTTCATGCGGTACTTTATAAAACGGTAAATGCTGTATGCACCATTCTCTTATTTGTACTGGTTCAATACGAGAGACTACTTTCGCTTTTACAATCTCCCCCATCACAGGATGCTTGCCGCGGTATACAATCGCCTCCTGAATACCTTCTAATCGAAGCATCGTTTCTTCCACTTCTATAGGAAAGACCTTTAGACCGGACACATTAATAACATCATCTATTCGCCCCATGAAATGAAGGCCTTGCTCAGATTTATACCCTAAATCTTTCGTATAAATCTCCTTTTCAGCAATTTTCACTACGATTTCTTCAGGTTCATCTTCATTTGAACCTATGTTAATACTTACATGAGGAAGTGGTTTTCCTAAATCCAAATGTGTTTCCATAGCATGACATATACTAATGCAACCGGCTTCAGAACAGCCGTACTGCTGCATCATGTATTTCGTCATGCCCTTTAACTTATAAAATAGCGTTTCTGGCAAAGGTGATCCTGATGTCATAATTTTATGAAACTGAAACGTCCCTTGTGGAAAACTCCCCATAATATGTAACATAAGTGGTACTGCATATATGATATGTTTTTCGGTATTACGAATTATATTTAATGCGAATTTAGGGTTTTTATTTGTGATGATTATAGGCTTGCTACCTCTCGTAATTGCTGATAACGTGCCACAAATTAATCCGTATGAATGTGAAACTGGAGCCATTACAATTGGAACTTCGTCTTCTTCACATTTTAAAGCTTTATTGTAAGCAGCAATTTCCGTTTCAATTTCCGTCCATGCTCTACGAATTAGTTTTGGTTCTCCTGTTGTGCCTGAACTATATTGCAATAAAGACGGTTCTTCTTGTAATAGATTTGGAACTTCTAATTTTGTAAAGTCGTTACTTTCTCCGTATAAAAGTGCAGTACACTTTGCACGCTTTGCCATTTCAATAGCTGTATCCTTTGGCGTATCTTCATGAATAAGTAGCACAGATGCTCTTTTTTCTTTTAGGAAAAACACAAGCGTAATAATATCGAATGGATCTTTCAGACAAAGTGCAAATCTATTTCCTTCTGCTTCTTGAAAGTGTTCCACTCCCTCGTAACCTTGTAATCTCAATTCAAAATCATTTTTGCTAAATTCTTGTTTATTAACGATTAGCATGATTTCCCCCTGTAACAACTGATTTTTGTATTGTAAGTTGCTTTGCTCTATACAACGGATTTGGAACTTCATGAACAAGTGATTCCACATCCATATATAAGCGCCGCTTCGTTAATTGCTCTGCATGAAATGTAGGTGCATATAATTGTAATGCTTCAAAACGTTCTTTCGAATGTGAAAATCTTTCAAAATGATCTTCTACTTCTTCAACAAGAATGATCCAAAATTGTTCCTCTTTCAACTGATACTCATCTGCCAACACGAAAGCCAGTTCACCTAGATTGAATAGGAAAAGCGCATCTAAAACCATTTCTTGCAAACATCCAATACGGTCCATTTCAAAGAAATCATTCATTTGACCATTCGCATATGTTTTATGCATTTTAGTAAAGTCAGGACATTTTTCGATTTCTTTCAAAAATGGACGATAAAACTCCAGTCCTTCATGAAAATCTTTTAGTGCAATACGGACTGGTATTCCTTCTTCATGAACTAAAATCATGTTTTGTCCATGTGATTCTAATGCGATTCCATGCTCTACAACGAGGTGTACAACTGGGATAATTGCCTTTCGAATAAGCAATTGTAGCCAGCTTTCTACTCCATATCTCTTTAACCACAAATCAATAATTGGTGTCCCATCTTTTCCCTTGGCATATAAT
>NZ_JBFUIN010000427.1:0-2646 GCF_056401855.1 Bacillus sp. P4_D3 | reverse complement strand
GGTATGACGAGCAATATGCAGAACATTTTGTAGCGGCTTTTGATCATTTTTATAAAACAGAGGAGAAAAATGAATTAATTACTTTTGTAGAAAGCACGCTAGATCAATACGGAGGAAGAATGTTCGAAGGCTTTTCTATAGGGAAATGAGAAGGGGATAGCAAAGTGAATATACCATTCGTTCAATTAAGAGAATTGACACTAGACAATGTAGAAGATCGATATCAATGGTCATTAGATACAGAAGTAACAAAGCATTTAGTTGTACCAAATCAATATCCACCGTTCACTCGTGAAGATACGAGAAGGTGGATTGAAGCATGCATAAGTCGACAGAATGGTTATGAACAACGAGCTATCGTTACAAAGGAAGGTATACACATTGGATGGGTAGACCTAAAAAACTTTGATAATACAAATAAAAATGCCGAACTAGGGATTGCAATTGGAAATAAAGAATATTGGGGTAAAGGATATGGAATGGCAGCTCTATACAGTATG
The DNA here is from genome assembly GCF_056401855.1 of Bacillus sp. P4_D3. Taxonomy (NCBI): domain Bacteria; kingdom Bacillati; phylum Bacillota; class Bacilli; order Caryophanales; family Bacillaceae; genus Bacillus; species Bacillus sp. P4_D3. Next base: position 2,146 of record NZ_JBFUIN010000427.1, on the reverse strand, counting down.
TTACAAATCGGCTTTTCTGAATTCCAATTAGAAAAAGTTTGGCTACGAGTAGACGAAGATAATTTACAAGCTAGAAAGAGTTATGAAAAAGCTGGATTTGTTTGTGAAGGAATAATGAGAAATGATCGATTACGTCAAGGTAAGTTCATTCATCGCTATCGTTATAGTATGTTAAAAGAAGAATATCAATCTTTATTCAATAGTCTATAAAAATATTATGTAAACTTAAAGGGGATGGGGAAAATGATTCGATTACTTACTAAAGAAGATGCGGAGCAATATTGGGACTTACGTTTACAAGCCTTACAAGTAAATCCAGAGGCATTTGTAACAACTTATGAAGAAGCGGTGCGGCAAGAAAATCCTCTTGAGCGAGTTGCAAGTAATTTAACATCTAATGCTAGCTGTACATTTGKTGCTTTTAATGAAGAAAATCAATTAATTGGAGTTGTCACTTTACTAACAGAAGAGAAAGAGGCGTATAAGCATAAAGGTCATATCGTTGCGATGTATGTAGATGCACAAAATAGACGTAATGGACTGGCACGTGAGTTAATTGCAAATGCAATTCAAAGAGCGAGAGAAATAAAACTAGAGCAATTAAAATTAGGTGTTGTATCCACAAACGAACCAGCAAAAAAATTATACGGATCAATGGGATTTAAAACTTATGGAATTGAAAAGAGAGCTTTAAAAATGAATGGTGTATATAGTGATGACGAATATATGGTGTTGTTTCTTTAAAGACTACATGTATAACGAAAATTAAGAATTTTAATTATATTCATTACGTTATATAGTAGAAGAAAAATTATATAAGGGGTTTTACGATGAAAGCTATTGCAATAGGGATATTGGCATCGTTTTTCTTTGCCTTTACCTTTGTGTTAAACCGGTCGATGGACTTAGAAGGTGGAAGTTGGATTTGGAGTGCATCATTACGGTATTACTTTATGGTCCCGATGCTATTACTTATTGTCATGTATAGAGGGAACTTAAAACAACTCTTTCAATATATGAAAAACAATCCGAAAGAATGGTTGTTATGGAGTATTGTTGGATTTGGTCTCTTTTATGCACCGCTTAGTTTCGCGGGTGCGTTTGGACCGGGGTGGCTCGTTGCTTCAACTTGGCAAATTACGATAGTCGCAGGGATTTTATTAACACCATTTTTCGCGGTAGACCCATTACATAAAAAACTTCCGATGAAGGAATTAGTAATGTCAGGTATTATTTTATTCGGTGTTGTTCTCATGCAAGTAGAACACGCTTCTTCTTTAGGGATTCGTGAAACTGTTTTATGTGTAGTTCCTGTACTCATTGCAGCGTTTGCGTATCCACTTGGAAATAGAAAAATGATGCAAGTATGTAAGGGCGAATTAGATGTCTTCCAACGAGTTCTCGGTATGACATTAGCAAGTTTACCATTTTGGTTTTTACTTTCTGGTTACGAAGTATCTACAAGCGGTTTACCGTCAAGTAGTCAAGTTTTTCAATGTTTTATCGTTGCGATTAGTTCAGGTTTAATTGCGACAGTATTATTCTTCTATGCGACAGATCTTGTAAAAGATGATCCGCAAAAATTAGCAACAGTCGAAGCGACACAGTCTGGTGAAGTTTTATTTGCGTTAGTAGGAGAGCTTATCTGGTTATCTGCTCCAATCCCGTCTTCTTTATCGTGGATTGGAATGAGCCTCGTTATTGTCGGAATGATATTGCATAGTTATGTAGCTGTAGTTGTGAAAAAAGAAGAAAAAATAACAGCGTAGCGTAAAAAGGGGCTGTCCCAAAAGTTTAATCTTTTTGTTAAGATAACGATAGTAAATGAAATTATATCGAACACAATTCACATTATATCGACTTAACGACAAAATATAACAAAACCTATTACTAAAAGAAAGCCGTCCCAGAATACTTTTTGGACGGCTTCTTTTTTACTTTTACATATCTCATGAAAACACTATTATTCTCTTAATTATTTTTCAAACTACTAGTAATTTGATTTTCCATATCAGGTAATGTAGTTTCTAAGGAAGTATCATTTAATAAGTTTGCTTCGCCTGAATTATATTTATTATTAGAATGAGAAGCCGGTTTGTTTAGTTTGTGATCATACTTTTCAGTATACCGTTTTACTTTGTTATTC
>NZ_JBFUIN010000426.1:0-2648 GCF_056401855.1 Bacillus sp. P4_D3 | reverse complement strand
CTTAATGCGTGCACCAAACACTATACCATTCCCTCCGCTGCCACTAATTATATTATTTTTTGTTCATTATTTACATTCCTTCTCACAGTAAAAAGTAAAGTGCAGTAATTTTTATCAGACTTTTCGAAAACACTTTGACACACATATTAGCCAATGCTAATATGAATGAAGAATAAACACATTAGTAATGACTAATACGATTGGAGTGAATACGATTGTGCAACTCAAATGACTTAGATATTAAAGCCAAATTTATTCGAGGCTTTGCTGATAAAACAAGACTTCAGATTCTTCAATGTATGTTAGATGGTGAAAAAACGGTATCCGAAATTGTAGAAATCACTAAAGGAAATCAATCAAATATCTCACAACATCTGAACTGTTTAAAGGGATGCGGCATCATCCTAGGTAGACAAGAAGGAAAATATGTCTACTATTCCTTACGCAGTACACAAATTGAACAGTTACTTACAATGTTCGATGTTGTCTTTCATGAGGTACAAAATGAAGTAGCATCATGTGACAAAAACGATGGTTGTTTATCTCAAAAAGGAGAGAACTGACATGACAGATAAAAAGATGAGCGGAAAACAAGCGAATTGCTGTCAAGATTCTTCCATAGCACCCACAAAAGAAGAATTAGCAACGGAAACTTCATCGTGTTGCTCTTCAAAAAAAGAGATTCCAATTATCCCTATTACTAAGGAAATCTCTTGCTGTAGTAGTAACAATTCTATTAAAACTGAAACCTGTTGTTCATCTGAATTAGACCTACCCAAAGAACCAGTGACATCAAAATCTTCTTGCTGTAGTGACCCATCACCTCTTCTTAATACTCAAAAAATATCAGGAGATGGCGTACAAACTTATCTTGTAGAAGGTATGGATTGTGGGGCATGTGCTTTAACAATCGAAAAGCATCTACACAACGTTTCTGGCGTGGAAGAAGTTCGAGTAAACTTTGCTACTGGAAAAATGCATATTCGTCATGACCGGAATGTGGATGACATTATAAAAGAAGTGTCTAACGCAGGATTTGAAGCGTCTCTAGCTGGAGCTCGTAGGGGGGCAACACCTGTTTCAAAATCAAAATATACAACTTTGATTCTCTCAGGTTTATTTTTAGCTTTAGGATTTGGAGGAAGTTTTACAATCATATCCCCTCTTCTTATTACACTTCTCTATGCTATGAGCATTGGTATTAGTGGTTATAAACCTGCTAAAAGTGCCTTTTATGCAATTAGAAGTAAATCGCTCGATATGAACGTTCTCATGATATCAGCCGCTATTGGTGCTGCATTAATTGGTCAATGGCTAGAAGGCGCAACAGTTGTTTGGTTATTTGCATTAGGGGCAACGCTACAAAATAAATCAATTGAACATACACGAGAATCTATTCGTGGATTAATTGATTTAGCGCCATCAGAAGCTTGGATAAAAATTGGAACTGAACTTATAAAAAAATCCGTTGATGATATTGCAGTAAATACAACGATTGTTGTAAAGCCAGGTGAAAAAATCCCATTAGACGGCACAGTTATAGGAGGCACTTCTACTGTAAACCAAGCGCCGATAACTGGTGAATCTATCCCAATTGATAAACAAATTGGTGATTCCGTATATGCAGGAACGATTAATGATGAAGGTTCTCTTGAGATTACAGTCACTAAACTTGTTGAGGATACTACGTTATCTCGAATTATTCACCTTGTAGAGGAAGCACAGGAAAATAAAGCACCGACAGAAGCATTTGTTGATCGTTTTGCAAAAATCTATACACCTATCGTTTTTGTATTAGCAATTGGTGTCATGATTATCCCTCCCCTTCTTGGTATGGGCGAATGGATGGAATGGTTTTATAAAGGATTAGAACTTCTTGTTGTTGCGTGTCCTTGTGCTTTAGTTATCTCAACTCCTGTTGCTATTGTATCTGCAATTGGAAATGCAGCAAGAAACGGTGTACTCATTAAAGGTGGTACTGCTCTAGAAATCGCAGGTTCATTAAATGCTATTGCGTTTGATAAAACAGGAACATTGACTGAAGGAAAACCAAAAGTAATGTATGTACGCAGCGTAGATTGTACTGAAGATGCGTTATTATCCATCGCAGCAACAATTGAAGAATACTCTAATCATCCCATTGCCAAAGCAATTACAGCATATGCGAAAGAGCATCAAACTTCTATCCAAAGCGGAACAGACTTCCGCACCATTGTAGGAAAAGGTGCACAAGTAACGATAGATGGCGAAACATACTACGCTGGAAATAAAGCATTATATGAAGGTTTTGGAGTTTCACTTCAAATGTGGAACGAACCGATTCAGGAGATGCAAAGAATTGGTCAAACCGTGATACTTGTTGGAACGAACAAAGTCATTTTAGGAATGATTTCAGTAGCAGATTCCATTCGTTCTACTACTTATGGAACAATTCAAGAATTAAAACAATCAGGTATTCGGGAAACTGTTATGTTAACAGGAGACAATGAAGGAACCGCAGAACACATTGCACAGAAAGCAAAAGTAGATCGCTATTTTGCTAACTTACTTCCAGAAGATAAAGTTCATTCTGTCAAACAACTTCAATCTGAAGGAAAAACAGTGGCTATGATTGGGGACGGCATAAATGATGCCCCTGCCCTCGCTAC